>CAINDO010000093.1 GCA_903847385.1 uncultured Myxococcales bacterium | reverse complement strand
GGCGCCGGCGTCGTCGGCGGTGGCGACGACCCGCACGCGGGGCAGGCGCGCGGCGGCGTCGAAGCCGGCGGGCAGCGCGACGCGCCCGGACACCACGGCGGGGCGCGCGGGGAGCAGAACGTCGCTCTCCAGGGGCAGCGCGCGGCCGGCGACGAGCGCGGGCGTGACGGCGGTCTGCGCCAGGTATCCGGCGTGGCTGAACCTCAGCGTGTGCACGCCCGGCAGCGTGTGGAGCGTGAAGTCGCCGTCGCCGTTCGTCACGGTGGCGTCCGCGGTCTCGACGACCTCGACGAGCGTGCCGCCGTGGGCGCCCTCGGCGGCCCCGGCCAGCAAGGCGCGGCCCGTGACCCCGGCGCCCTCCGCGGAGCGCGTGAGGACGAGCGGCCCGACCACGGCGGTGTCGCCGGGCGCGACCTCGACCCGCTCCCGGGCGGCGGTGAAGCCTTCCAGCACGGCGGTGACCTGCCAGGCGCCGGGGGCGACGTCCGCGAACAGGAAGTCGCCCTCGGGGGTGGCCGGGACGAGCATCGTCGGCTCCGCGGCGACCTCACCGGCGGGGGTGAGCGCCAGGGTCACCTCGCCGTAGCGTTCGGGCGTGTCGTCCCCGGGCGGGAGCAGCACGGCGCCCGCGATGGTCCCGGGCTGGGCCACGAGCAGAACCGGCTCGGCGACCGTGGTGGTCTCGCCGGCGAGCACGCCGACCGTGTCCAGCGCCGCGCCGCCGTAGCCCGGGGCGCTGAACAGCACGCGGTAGCTGCCCGTGGGCGCGGCCAGGTGGAACGCGCCGTCGTCGGCGCTCACGGCCGTCCACGGCGCGCCCTCGGTGCGCACGACGGTGCCACCGTGCCGACCCGCGGGGGCGCCCTGCCGCAGCACCACCCCCGCGACCTCGCCGAAGGCCGCCGGGTCCGCCGGAGCCGCGAGGGCGATCTCACCCAGGTCCAGGTCCGCGCCGCGCGGCATCACGAAGGGCCGGGCCTCCAGCGGCGCGAGCGTGGCCACCGCCGCCGAGAGCAGGTAGGGGCCCGCGGGCAGGTCGGCGATCTCCAGCGTCAGGCGCACGCGGCCATCGGCCTCGGCGCGGATCAGGTCGACGGTGCGCGTGTCCTCGGGCGCGTCCTGCCGCACGATGCGGGCCTGCCCGCCCTGCGGCACGGCGAAGCCCTCCGGCGGCAAGAGCGCCGCCCGCAGCGCGCCCCGGGCCTGCTGCGCCGCGGGGGTGGACGGGTCGTAGGGGTTGGTCGCGGGCACGTCGCTGCAAGCGACGACGAGCACGCACAGAAAGGCGACGAACGAACGCCCGCCCAGCACCGAAAGTCGATTCACGTTCACCCCTCCGGGCGTTCGGGTATTCGACGGGTGAGGCTACGCCCGCGCGAGGGTGCGCGCAAACACGGGGGGCTCGGTCGCTCAGCCCCCGTCCCGTGGCCAGCAGGCGTCGTCGTAGGTGTAGATCGTGCCCGAGTCGATCTCGTCGTCGTCGCCCACGTCGAACCGCGCGTCGAGCACGTTGCCGTTGCAGTCGTAGCGCGTGAAGGCGGTGCCGGCCGGCGCCTCGGCGTCGCCGCCGAACGGCCCGGACTCGGCGCTCGACACCTCGCGCAGGCGCCCGGCCTCGTCGTACACGTGCTGGATTTGGCGGTGGCTGCCGTCGGACCACGTCTCCTCGACCACGTCGAGGCGGCCCTCGGCGTCGTAGGTCCGGGTCTGCACCACGTGGATCGCGTCGCCGAAGGGCCCGGGGCCGTCGCTGACGACCTCGGTCACGCGCCCGTCGACGTCGTAGGTGGTGTGGCGCGTCTGCTCGGCCACGCCGTCGCCGTCCTGGTCCCAGGTCTCGTCGGTCAGGCGGTCCGAGGCGTCGTAGGTCCGGGTTTCGGTGAGCTCGGGCACGCCGTCGCCATCCTGGTCGCGCGTCAGGCCGACGTCGTGGCCGCCGGCGTCGAATTCATGCGTCACGACGCGGTCCGGCATGCCGTTCGCGTCGCTGTCCAGGGACTCGCCCGTGCGGTGGCCGTCGGCGTCGTAGGTGTAGGTCATCACCGAGTCCGGCGTGCCATCGGGCGCCTCGAAGGGCGGCTCGCCGTCGGAGCTGATCGTGAGCACGTTGCCGGCGGCGTCGTAGGTGTAGTCGTCGACGGTCTCCGGCGTGCCGTCCGGCCCGCCGGGGCCGCCGTCGCAGGTGACGCGGGTCAGGCGGTCGCCCTGCACGTCGTGCACGCACACGCTCTGCACCGCGAGCTGGTCGCCGTAATACTCGCGGTAGTCGAGCAGGCGGCCGTCGGCGTCGTAGAGCCAGGTCGTCTTGTTCTGCGGCCCGCCGCCCGGGGCGAAGCGCTCCTCCAGGGTCCTCCGGCCGGCGGCGTCGTAGGCGAACGCGACCTCGCGCACGGGCGCCTCCTCGCCGCGGAAGGTGCTCTGGGCGCAGGGCCCGGGGAAAAGGCGGTCCACGCCCGTGCAGGCGAAGCGCCCGGCGTCCGGGGCGTCGTCGGCGGTGTCCTCGGTGTCCTCGGCCGTGCAGGCCAGCAGGCCCGCGGCGGACAGCAGAAACAGCGAGATGGGGCGGTTCATGGCGGCGGCCTCCCGCGTCAGGCTGCGCCGCCGCCGGGCTCGGGGTCAAGCCGCGTTCTCAACGAGAGAGCTGGAACTGCCCGTGCGCCGTGAGCCGCTGGAAACCGGGCAGCGAGAAGCTCTCCGACCGGTTCTGGGGCTTGCCGATGTCCGTCTCGCTCTCGGCGACGGGGCCCCAGCCGCCCGTGCTGATCGGCGTCTCGCCGTTCACGCGGCCCTGCGCGTCGTAGGTGTGCCGGTACACGCCGTACTCCACGCCCAGCGTGCGCCCGCGATACGAGATCAACGGGATGTCGACCAGGAAGTGCGTGAACGTCGTGTGGATGTCGTAGTCGAACCGGATGTCCACCCGGCCGTCGTTGTTGCGGTCGACGTTGGCGGGCAGGTTCACGTTGGCCGGCTGGCCCACGGGCAGGTCGCGCAGCACGGTGCCGTCCTCGAGGGTCAGCGTGACCGTCACGGCGTCCACGTTCAGGTAGAACGCCTCGTGCACGTCCACGTTGAAGAAGATCTGCGAGGACCACAGATCATAGCGCAGGCGCGCCTCGCCGCCCTGGAACTGGAAGGCGAACGACGCCCAGAACGGCCCCAGGCCGCCGCTCCAGGCCACGCCCACCAGGGCCTCGGCGATGGAGGCCGGGTCGAGCGGCAGCTCGAACGCCCGCGTGTAGGCCCGCTGCGTCATGATCATGTTCGGGTAGTTCACCTGGTCGAAGAAGGTCTCGCCGGCGTTGATGGTGTCCCAGTCGTCCACGTGTTCGTTGTTGTTCGTGATGCCCGGCACGTTGGCCGCGTTGATGGCGGTGGCGGCGCCGTTCCAGATGGACTCCAGCGTGCCGTTCAGGCTGCAGTCGAAGGCCCAGCAGTGGGCCTGCTCGGCGGGCACGCCGTCCGGGTAGACCTGGTCGAAGGGCACGCCAGCGAACGCCTGCGACGGCAGGTCCACGCGCAGGGGCGGCAGGGGCGTGTCCCGGGGCGTGGCCTGGAACGGGATGGCCTCCAGGATGCCGGCGATGGCGTGGGGCACGCCGCCCATCGTCACGTTGGAGAAGTCGAACGAGAGCGAGCCGGTGACCTGCGGCGTGCGGCCCCAGATGCGCGCCTCGGGGTTGAGCGCCCAGGCCGAGGTCATCACGAAGCTGCCGCCCGCGGGGAGCTGGTCGGGCAGGCCCAGCGACAGGTCGATGGGCACGGCGGCGTTGATCTCGCCCAGGCCCACCTGGAAGTTCAGGCCCACGTCCAGGTTGCCCGTGGACTGCACGTCGATGCCGATGGTGTTGCCCCGGTACCCCGCCAGATCGGCGTTGGCGCCCGCCGGCGAGTTCAGGCTCTGGGCCAGGGTGCTGCCCAGGAACCCCACGGGGCCGGCCCGCCACAAGCTCTGGCGCGTGGAGACGAACCAGCCCGTGAAGTCGCGGGCGAACCCGGTCACGTCCTGCAGCGCGACGTCGACCCGCGCCTCGTCCGTGAGGCCGTCGGCGTCCACCACCCGCGCCCGCACCGTCAGGCGAGGCGCGGCCTCGAAGTCCAGGCGCGTGCCGTCGGCCACGGTGAGCACGCCCGTGTCGGGGTCCAGCGCGAAGGCCGCCGCGCGGTCGGCGGGGGCGACGCTCACGATCTCGTAGCGCAGCGTCTCGTCCGCGTCCGGATCGTCGGCCTGCAGCACGGTGAGCACGCGGCCGTCCGCCGCGCCCTCGGGCACCGTCACGGCGACCTGCGGCAGCGGGAACACGGGCGCCTCGCCGGCGTCCTCCAGCGACACGACGACGTCGGACAGGCCCGTGAGGCCGTTGTCGTCCGTGAGCTCGACGTGCAGCGTCCAGGTGGGGCGCGCCTCGAAGTCGAGCTGGGCGCCGTCCTCGACCACCAGCAGGCCCGTGTCGGTGTCGTAGCGGAACGCGCCGAACGGGTCGCCGCCCCGGACGCGCAGGTCCGTGACCACGCCGTCGGGATCGGCGCCGGTGATGGGCCCGACCACGGTCCCGGTTGCGGCGTTCTCGGGCACGGAGAGCTGCACGGTCACGGCGGCCGGCGGCAGCCGCGTGGTCACGGGCCCCACGACGATCAGTGTGGCGGCGCCGTCGGCGTACCGATGCGCGGGCACGCCGCCCCAGACGACCTCGCCGTCGTCGCGCCAGGCGGAGCGGGGCGAGGCGAGCACGTCGTCGGCGTCGCCGATCACCACCATCTGCGCGCCCTGTGAAGGCAGGCGCCGCACCCGCGCGGACGACAGCCCGAGCGACACGGGTGCGCCGGTCAGGTCCAGGATCTCCACGCCGCGCACCCGCTCGCGGAGCGCGTCCAGGTCGAGCGACACGCGCCCGCCGTCGGCGCTGACGACGCGCAAGGTGTCGTCGCCGCGGCCGCCGTCGACGCGCACGAAGCTCGCGTCGCCCACGGCCAGGTCGTCGTCGCCGGCGCCGCCGGAGAGCACGTCCGCGCCGCCCTCGCCCTCCAGCGCGTCGTCGCCCCGACCGCCCGCGAGCCGGTCCGCAGCCGGCGTACCCGTGAGCGCGTCGCTCTCCGGGCCGCCCCGCAGGCCGACGCCGGCGAGGTCCACGCCGAAGCGCACCTCGGCGGCGCCGTCCACCCGGCCCGCGGCGCTCTTGGCCGCGAAGCCGAACAGCAGGTCGTCCAGACCGTCGCCGTCCACGTCGCCGGGCGCGACGCGGGTGGGGAAGTCGGGCAGGTCCATCGTGAAGCCGCCGCGGCCCTGCTCCAGATCCACCAGCGTCAGCGGGGCGAGGTCGGCCTTGCCGTAGGCCACGTACAGGCGCACGGGCAGCGGCGCGGCGCTGTGGTTGGGCGGGGCCGGGCGCAGGGTGAAGCCCACGTCGTCGCGGCCGTCGTGGTCCACGTCGCCCACGGGCCAGGTGCTCACGGTGGTGCTCAGGCTGCCCTCGCCGGGCAGACCCGTGATGGTCCAGCCGCCCACGCCGCGCTCCACCGCGTTCAGGTCCATGTCCCGGTCGCCGCTCAGGCGGCCCGAGGCGCCCAGGGCCACGTCGATGCGCACCACGTTGCGGCCGTCCACGCGGGCGAGGGCGCCGACCACCAGGTCGAGCCAGCCGTCGCCGTCCACGTCCCCGGGGCCCGAGGGCGTTCCGAAGGCGATCAGCCGGCCCGAGCGGACCAGCTCGATGGGCCACGCGTCCGCCGCGCCGCTGAACGAGGCGTCGCCGCCGTCGAGGAGCACGAGCCCGGGATCCGTGAGCGAGCTCAGGGTGATGTCGTCCGCCGAGCCCTGGCGCGTGGCGTCCGTGCGGGGCACGGGCCGCCGGCCGCGGACCAGGTAGGCGCGGTTGCTGAAATTGGCGGTCATGATCAGCACGTCGTCGGCGCCGTCGGCGTCGAGATCGCCGATGGGGAACAGGCGCGCGGCGCCCAACGCGTAGCCGTTGAAGGGGTTGGCCGGGCCGTGGCTCACGAAGCCGTCCAGAGGCGCCGGGGCGCCGGGGCCGGCCACGTTGGCGGTGCCGAGCAGGTCGGCGAGCCAGCCGCCGCGCGCCTCGGACACGAAAAACACCCGCCCGTTCCCGCGGTGCAGGTTGTCGTCCGCCGTCGAGGCCTTGGGGGCGCCCAGCGCGAGGCCGGGGCGGCCCTCGCCGGCGAAGTCGCCCGCGACCACGTCCAGGCCGGCCACGTCGCCGGAGCGCGCGCCCTCGAGCTCGCCGCGGGCGGTCTCGGCCGCCGTGGCCGCGGGCTGGCCGACCCGCGCGGGCAGGGCGGCGCCGTCGAACAGGAACACGCGCCCCGTGGAGCCGCCGCCCCGGGCCAGGGCGTAGGGCGCGGTCACGACCAGGTCGCCGACGCCGTCCCCGGTGAGGTCCTCGCTGGCGACGACCCGCGTGCCGAGCGCGTCGCCGTCGCTGAAGCCCACGGTGCCCGGCACCACGCCCCGCGGGTTGCGCGGGTCGGCGATGTTGGTCATGCCGCGCGAGCCCGTGAGCACGACGGCCGTGGCGGGGTCGGCCGGGGTGTTCAGCGCGTCGCGCCCGGGCAGCACGTAGACCTTGCCGGTCACCACCTCGTTGCCGACGGTCGCGTTGGGGGCGCCGATGGCAAGCTCGGCCCAGCCGTCGCCGTCCAGATCGTCGAGGACGGCCGCGTCCTGCCCGAACATCTCGGCCACGCTGCCCGGGGGTGGGCGCAGCGTCCAGCGGCTCGGGGAGAGCCACACGGGCGCCGAGCGCGTCTCGGGGCCGGTGCCGCCGCCGACCTGCGCCACGCCCGCGCCGCAGGTCAGCGCGTGCAGGGGCGGCACGTCCGTCGTGTCGAGCGTGGCCGAGGTCGCGCCGGGGAGCGGCAGCGCGTCCAGGTACCACTGGAAGCGGACCTCGGGGTTCGCGGCGCAGCCGGGGTCGACCTCCAGCGCCTCGCAGTGCAGCGTCTCGCCCACGCGGGCGGCCAGCTCGCGGAGCCGCGTGGTGCCCACGTGCCCGCCCAGGCCGACCACGCGCGCCGGCGCCGAGGTGGCCTCGTCGAAGAGGTTGCCCTTTTCGGCCACGACGCGGCAGCTCACGGCCTCGCCGTCGGCCACGGGCACGTCCTCGGCGCTCACGTCGACCACGTTGACCCCCGGCGCCATGCGCACGCGCTGCGCCGAGATTCCCCGGATCTGCCCACCCACGAGCCACTCCACGCGGAAGTCCAGGTCGAAGGGGATCAGGTCGGCGTCCGCGTCCTGGGCGGTGAAGCGGCAGGTCCGCACCTCGCAGGGCGAGGACACGGCGGGCGTGACTGCGGGCGCGGCGACCTCGGGGGTGGCGTGCAGCAGCGGGAACGGTGCGCTCGTCGAGAGCACGACGCCGCCCTTGCGGGCCACGCAGCGCACCGAGGCCAGGTCCGCGGCGGGGCCGGCGCCGTCCCAGGTCCAGGTCGTGCTGCCCGAGAGGCCGTTGCGCGTCGAGGTCGCCACCGAGGTCCAGGCGCCCACGGCCTGCCCCGGCGCCCAGTTGCGCTCCACGTCGATCTGGAGCTGCGCCGCGCCGTCCGGGTCGGTGTAGGCCGCGTCGCAGCGGGCCTGCAGCCCCGGGGTCAGGTAGTCGGCGTCCAGCGGGCCGCGGACGGGGTCGACGACCGTGAGCCCGGAGCGCGTGACCACGGCGGGCGAGTCGGCCACGGCGATCCAGCCCGAGGGGGCCATGGTCTCGGCGCGGCCGTCCGAGGCGAAGATCTGGCACTGCAGGCGCTGGCCGGCGGCCCAGGTGCGGTTGGCCATGTCCAGGTCGCGCACGAAGAAGCTCGCCGGGCCCGCGGGCAGGTTGGTGCCGATGGTGGTCACGGCGACGTTCTCCACGCGCACCTTGGCGGTGTAGCGGAGCTGGTTGTTGTTGTCCGTGGCCGTCGGGAGCCAGTCGCAGGTCACGCGCGCCGTGCGCACGGTCTCGATGTCCAGGGGCTGGTCCGTGGTGATGGACACGAACGAACCCGGCGGCCACACGGGCGCCAGGTTGTTGTCGCGCATGCCGCGCACGCGGGCCGCGGTGCCTTCGCCGGCGGCGTCCACGGGCCGCGGCTCGCAGTCGAACACCAGGCCCGCGGGCACGTTGGCCATGGAGTGCTGGCAGCTCGGGCCCCAGTTGAGCGGGATGTCCGGGAACTGGAACCAGCGGCAGCTCGTGGAGCGCACGTCCGTGTCGAAGTCCTCGAGGTTCGAGCAGCCGCAGGTGACGGTCTGTTGCGTGGTGTAGCCGGCGGCGCCCTCGCGGGGGGCCAGCGTGGCCGTGTTGCAGCGCGGGACGTGGTTGCCCACCGTCCAGCGGACGTCCACGGGCGCGCCGTTGGCGAAGCCATCGTTGGGCGTGAGGCGGCAGACCACCTCGTCGCCCAGCGCGAACGGCCCGGCGAACGTGTTGGACTGCCCGGGCGTGACGGCCACGTTGCGGCGCTCCTGCCCGTTCACGCGCCAGGAGAGCCGCGCCGTGACCGGGTCGCCGTCCGGATCGGAGAGCGTGCCCAGCGCGCAGCTCAGCGTGGCGCTGCGCCAGGTGTTGCCGCCCACGGTGGGGGTGGTGGCCACGGGCGTGCGGTTCAGCACCCGGGCCGGGGCCGAGGTCGCCTGCACGACCACGTCGCCGTCGCGGTAGATGGCGGTGCAGCGCACGGTCTCCCTGCGACCCACGGCGGCGGCCGAAAGATCCGTGCCAAAAGCGTCCAGCACCCGCGTCACGCCCGCCGGATTCGTCGCCTCCCAGACGATCTCCGAGGTCAGCACGTCAGGGTCCGGGTCGCGGACCTCGACCGCACAGTGGAACATCTCAAAGGGCAGCACCGAGGCCAGCGTCACGGAGTCGATCACGGGGACGGTGTTGTCCACGGTCGCCGTGTCCAGGGGCGACCAGGCGCCCCCGCCGCCGACGTGCAGGCGGGCCCGGCAGCCCACGACCTCGCCCTTCACGACGTCGCCGCCCGCGGCCGCGCCCAGGGCGGCGAGGGTGGTCTCGGCCACGCCGCCGCGCGCGAGCACGCTGGTCAGCACGGGCTGGCCGCCGACGCTGAACTCCACGTCCCAGGCCAGGGAGGGCGTCGTCGGGGCGTCGAACGTCGCGGTGCAGCGGATCGGCTCGTCGGGCGCGCCGGCCTCGAAGAGCGCCGGGGCGTCGAGCACCGCGACACCGCCGCAGTCGGCCACGCAGGTCGGGGTGGCGGCGCCGGCCTCGACGCAGCGCCCGGCCGCGCCGCAGGCCGCGCCGAGC
>CAINDO010000092.1 GCA_903847385.1 uncultured Myxococcales bacterium | reverse complement strand
CCCCGGCCGCATCGCCGCCCGGCGCGCGGGCGTCCGGGGTCTCGACCGCAGCGGCGTCGGCGGCGCGGGCGTCCGAGCCCGCGAACCCGGCCGCGTCCAGCCCGGCGTCCTCGTAGAAGTCCAGGTCCTGCCGCACGCGCGGGCCCTCGCAGGCGAACAGCACCGCCGATGCGAGCGCCAGGGCCGAGCGTCCGAATCCAAAACCATGGTTGCGCCGTCTCTGCATGGGCGTCATCGTGCCAGAAACGCACCCATCTCAGGAGCCCGAACCATGCGGTACGACTTTCAAGACCAGGCGCTCGGCGCGGCGGACGCCTCGACCTCCGAGCGCGTCGACTTCCTGCGCAAGACCTACCTGCACCTGGCCGGCGCCATCGCGGCCTTCGCGCTGCTGGCGGCGTTCCTCGTGCAGAACTACGGCCTGACCATCCTGCAGACGCTCGGCGCCAGCCGCGGCGCGTGGGCCGTGGTGCTGCTGGCCTTCGCCGGGGTGGGCTGGGTGGCCGACCGCCTGGCGCAGCGCCTGGACTCGCCGGCCAAGCAGTACGCCGGCCTGGGGCTCTACGTCGTCGCCGAGGCCGTGGTCTTCACGCCCATTCTGACGCTGGCCGTGATGTTCACGCCGCCCGAGGCCCACGTGCTCTCCACGGCGTCGATCCTGACCGCCAGCGTGTTCGGCGGCCTGACGGCGGTCGTGTTCTTCACCAAGACGGACTTCAGCGTGCTGCGCGGCGCCCTGACCATCGCGAGCCTCGTCGCGCTCGGCCTGATCGTGTGCTCGATGATCTTCGGCTTCCAGCTCGGCAACATCTTCGCCGCCGCCATGGTCCTCATCGCTGCCGGACAAATCCTCTACAATACGAACAACGTGGTGAAGGTCTATCCGATCGGCTCGCACGTCGCGGCCTCGCTCTCGCTGTTCGCCAGCGTGGCGCTCCTGTTCTTCTACATCCTCCGCATCCTCATCAGCCTGTCCGGCCGCCGCAACTGACGTCGTCCCCGCCCGTTTTGCCGGTCGACGCCCCGGGCGCCTGCAGGTAAAAGGCGCCCATGTCGTTCACCTCCCTCGTCTTCGTCGTTTTCCTGCTGGTCGTCTACCCGACCTACCTGCTCCTGCAGGGGCGGCTGCGCGCGCAGAACGCGTGGCTGCTCGTGGCCAGCCTGGTCTTCTACGGCTGGTGGGACTGGCGGTTCCTGCTGCTCATGGGCCTGACCATGGGCATCGACTACGCCATCGCCCTGGGCCTGGAGGCCCCGCGCTGGGCCCACCGGCGCAAGCAGTTGCTCGCGTTCTCGATGATCAGCAACCTCGGCATCCTGGGCGTCTTCAAGTACTCGAACTTCTTCCTCGACAACCTGCGCATGGCCGCCACGGCCGCCGGCGCGGACACCAGCGACTGGCCCGTGCTGCAGATCGTGCTGCCCGTCGGCATCTCATTCTACACGTTCCAGAGCATGAGCTACACGATCGACGTCTACCGGGGCCACCTGAAGGCCGCCCGCAGCTTCGCCGACTTCAGCCTGTTCGTGTCGCTCTTCCCGCAGCTCGTGGCCGGCCCCATCGAGCGCGCCACGCACCTGATGCACCAGGTGCTCAACCCCCGACGCATCGAGTGGCCGCAGGTCCAGGCCGGTATCTTCCTGGTCCTGTGGGGCTACTTCAAAAAGATGGTCATCGCCGACAACATGTCGCCCATCGCCAACGCGGTCTACAACGACCTCGGCAGCGCGTCGGGCCTGGACATCGTGCTCGGCACCGTGGCCTTCGCCTTCCAGATCTACGGCGACTTCTCCGGCTACTCGGACATCGCCCGCGGCGTGTCCAAGCTCATGGGCTTCGACCTGATGCTCAACTTCCGCCTGCCGTACTTCGCCGACAGCCCGAGCGCGTTCTGGCAGCGGTGGCACATCTCGCTGTCGTCCTGGCTGCGCGACTACCTGTACATCCCCCTGGGCGGCAACCGCGGCTCGCCGCTGAGCACCTACCGCAACCTGTTCCTGACCATGTTCCTGGGCGGCCTGTGGCACGGCGCGGCGTGGAACTTCATCCTGTGGGGCGCCTACCACGGCCTGCTGCTCATCGCCTACCGCCGCTTCGACCCCCGGCCCCACGGCGCGCGCACCCGGCTCGGACAGGGCCTGCGCATCGCCCTGATGTTCGCCTTCACGCTGGGCGGCTGGGTGTGTTTCCGGGCCGCCTCGGCCGGCGACATCGCCTATGTGTTCACCCACGTCGACCTGTCGACCTCGGCGCAGACGGCCCGCTACGCGGCGGACGTGGCCTTCTACACGCTGCCCCTGGTCGGCGTGCAGCTCGTGCAGCAGCTCCGCGGCGACCTGCTCGTGCCGATGGCCCTGCCCCCGGCCGGCCGCGCGGCCTTCTGTGCCCTGCTGGTTTTGTGGATCGCCGTCTTCGGCGAGCGCAACCCCGCGGAATTCATCTACTTCCAGTTCTAAAACCCAACCCGGAGCGCATCGCCATGAACCTGCCCGCGTCCGGATGGACCCATGAGCCCCCCGCCGAGACGATTCGCCCGGCCACCCCGCGCGACGTGCGGCGCCTGCTCGTCACCCTGGTCGTCGTCACCGTGCTGGCCAACCTGGCCGGCGTCGCCCTGCTCGCCGAGCGCAACCCCAACCGGGGCAACTGGCTCGTCGCGCAGAAGGCCGCGCTCGCCGTCGCAGGCCCCCCCGCCGAGACACTCCTGATCGGCGACTCGACCTGCAACCAGGGCCTGCAGCCCGCCGGCCTGAGCGCCGCGCTGGGCGGGCCCGTGCTCAACCTGTGCGCCATCGGCACCCTGGGCGTCGTGGGCGATGCCCTGCTGCTCGACCGCTATCTGGCCACCCACCCGGCCCCCAAGCGAGTCATCGTGTCCCACGCGCCGGACGTGTGGTTCCGCCCGCCCAATGTGTTCAACCTGGGTCTGCTGCGGCCCGGCGGCGCCGAGGCGCCCGTGCTGCAGGCCGCCGGCCTCGCCGGGCCCGGGTCCAAACTCAAGATGTTCGCCGGCCAGTGGCTGCCGCTTTACGCCGCCACGCGCAGCCTGGGCGAGTTCATCCGCGCCCCGCGCGAGACCTGGGCGCGTGTGTTCACCCTCGACGCCACCGGCTACATGGCCGTCGACTTCCGCGACCCCGACCAGCAGGCCAAGGACATGCGCAACATGACGCAGACCGTCCGCACGCTGGCCGAGCCCCTGCCGCCCTCCACGCGTGTCGCCCTGCAACAGATCGCCGAGCGCGCCGAGCGCCACGGCTTCACCGTGTATCTGTTGCCCAGCGCCGTCGCCGCCCCCGTCGCCGCCGCCGAGGGCTTCGCCGAATACACCGCCCGCCTGCACGCCGCCGTCGACGCCGCCCTCGCGGGGAACCCCCGGGTGAAGTGGCTCGCGCGCGGTTTCCGGCCCTTCCCGCCCGAAGAGATGGAGCAGGCCGACCACCTGCTCGTGGGCGCAGCGGAGCGGTTCACGGCCGAGGTGGGGGAGCGGGTGCGGGCGGTCGAGGGGGGTGGGGGGCGGTAGGGGATGACTACCTTTGCACCCTTCGACGCGGCGGACTACCTCGACGACGAGGCCACGATTGCCGAGTACATCACCGCGGCACTCGCGGATCCCAACCCCGATGTCTTTCTCGCGGCCATCCGCGACGTTGCGCGTTCGCGCGGCATGTCCCAACTGGCGAAAGACGCCGGGGTCGGCCGGGAGAGCCTCTACAAGGCGCTCTCGCCGGGGGCCAAGCCGCGGTACGACACCGTGGTCAAGCTGCTTCACGCGCTCGGCGTGAAGTTGTCCGCCTCGCCGCTGGTCCCGTAGGCATCGAAGCACGCGCGCCTGCAACCTCCCGCCGGGCGCGCCCGCGCCTCGGGGTATCCCCCGGCCAGCACGCGCGGGAGCAACGCCGGCCGGCTCGTCTCGGCCGTTTGGAGCCCGGGGCTGGACGTCCCCTGGATCTCCGCCTGCGACAACGGCCACAGGGTCAGGATCTCCATGCGGCCGGCCAGCGTCTCCGAGAGCCGAGGGAGCGGGCTGGCGGAGCCGGTCAGGACGAACCGCCCGGGCCGCCGGTCGCGATCCACCGACGGCTACTTCCACGTGGTCTCCTCGCTCCCGAGCGAACTTCGGACCCTTGGCCGGCCGTGCCCGACCGCCATCTTCAACCTCCTCTTCGAGGCAGCGAGCGACACGCTCTTGACCCTCGGACGCGATCCGAGGCGGATGGGCGGGTTGGTCGGACTGACGGCGGTCCTTCACACCTGGAAGCGTGATCTGCAGGCCCACCCCACCTGCACTGCGTCATGACAGGCGGCGCGCTCGACGGCGGTCCCGACGGAGCGCCGCGCTGGATCGACGTCGGCCGTGAGTTCCTCTTGCCGGTCAAGGTGCTCTCCAGGCTCTTTCGCGGGAAACTCACCGCCTGCCTCGAGCGGCTGATGGCCAAGGGCCGGCTCGAGCTGCCGGTGCCGCTTCAACGGCCTGGTGCCTTCAGTGCCCTGCTGGGACAACTGCGCCGGACCCGGTGGGTCACCTACTGCAGGCGCCCCTTCGCAGTACCCGAGCAGGTGTTCAAAGACCTTGGCCGGTACACACACCGGGTCGGTCTCTCGAACAGGCGACTCCTCGACGTCACGAACGAGGCCGTGACCATCGCGACGCGCGACGCGCGACGCGCGACGGCACGACGGCCACGACGGCCACGACGGAACCGGTCGAGTTCATCCGTCGGTTCCTGAGCTACGTCCCGCCGACCGGCTACGTTGAGATCCGGCACTACGGGCTCGTGGCGTCGAGCAACGTCGGAACTGAGTTGGAAGCCGCGCGCACGGCCATCTCCGGCAGCCTCGTCGAGCCCGCACCTCTGCCCGCCCCAACTCGCCCGGATTGGCCGTCCCTCATGCGCGACCTCACCGGCATCGACCTGACGCGCTGTCGTGCCTGCGGTGGCGAACACATCGAGAGATGGACCTTCGGTCTTCCCGGCTCCGGGCGGACGTCGCAGGGACCGCCGCCGGCCGGGGCGCCCCCATGATGCAAAACTCCCTCGTCTCGCGACCCGCGACGGCACGACGCCACCCGGCTGCCCGCGATCACGCCGTCCGACATCGCCACGAGCCGCCGCCCCCCCCACGCATGCGCCAGAGGCGGTCTCGCCTGCGCGGCGCACCCTCGACCCGCCCGTCGTGAGCCCCCGCACCACCGCCGCGGGCGTGACGACAGCTCAAGGTCTCGACTTGGCGGGTACGGGCTGGGCGAATTCCCATAGGCGTCAGCGTCGTCGGCGGCCTCGTCCAACCAGGAGTCGGCAGCATCCACGCGCCCGGTCCCTTGTTGCTTGACCGGGCGCAGTCCGCGGGGGACGCTGCCGGAACGTACTATTTTCCCGGCAACCGGGCAGGAATTCGTGACTCTTGTAGACGCGACGCCGAGTGGTGTAACACAGGCTTCACGAACCTTGCGTTGGAGTTACCGTTGGCTCTCCTCGTGACCTTGGCCGACCCCCCGTCAGGCGACAACGCGGTGCTTCCCTGCGGGGAGAAGATCGACCCCGGCACAAAGATATTTGCATTCGTGCGAGGTTCTGGCCTCGTCTCAGTCTGGGCAAGCCGATCATCCGCACGGCAGAACGTCGACGGTCGATTGTGCTGTGATGCAGTCCGCGTCGGGGACTTCGACCCAGTGGTGTCGACATCCACGTTTCGAGGGACCGTGGGAATTGCCTTCAAGGCAGCCCATTTCAAGGTCGGGAATTGTTGGGGAATTGGCCGAAAGGATGAAGAGGCCATCTTCAAGCTGCACCCAGTCGCTCGGGCCGCCGCGCAAGGTCCCTTTCCGGGTACCCACTCGGCCCCAAGCGTTCAGTTCATTCATGGTCCTTCAAAGACATCGGCGGTGACTGGCGTCCTGAATGATGCCAAGCATATCGTCATCGTGTCCGCGTACACGACCCCGTCGGGCTTGGCCGAAGTCACAGCGCCAATCATGGACTGCATCGCTCGTGATGGTCACGTTGACCTATTTTTCGGCATCGACCGAACTGGCATCGCTTCCCCTGAATTGGTCCGTCAGCTGGCGCGGTTGCTCAAGCGAGCCGGCGCCGCACTCCGAGTGATCCTGCTTGTGGAGTCAGAACGGTCCTTTCTGCATGCAAAAATCTTCGCCGCACGCAAGACGGGATGCACAGAGATCCTCGTTGGCTCCCTGAACCTAACAAGTAGTGGTCTGTCCGCGAATCACGAATTCGGAGCGAGGCTCGTCGGAAGTGCAAATAGCTTCCTGAAGGACGTGATCGATTTCATCAACTCCATCGAAGGTACGACCGAACTAACATTGGAGAATGCGGAGCGGCTTGCTGCGGCCCTGACCCGACACTCGCCAAACGGAGAAGCCCAGGTCGCTCGCGAGCGGCGACGCCGAGAGGCTTCCGCGCGGCTCCTGAAGGTCCTCGCGGCTCTCAAATCGTCAGCAAAGCCAGTCCTCCGCGAAGACGAGGTGAACGCACACCTTCACGAGTTGCTTTCCGCTGGTGCGTTCTGGTCTTACCAGTTTGACTTGGAGAAACTATCGATTCCTTCTGGGCTTGCCACACTCTATGACCAGGGTCTGCTGCCGCGCGAACGGACGAGCGCGGCGGGCACTGCGAGACTGAAGGCCCCCATGTCCATCAGTGCTACGTTCCCATTGGTCCCTCCAGACCGCCAGAAAGAGTTCAGCCGTCAATCAAAACGCCTCGGAAAGGCATTAAGTGCGTGCGGGTTTGAAACTCCTTTTGGATTCTGGGTACCAACCGCGTATCTGCCCCGCCTTGAACTCAGCGTGCAGGAAATCGCTGAGGGCCTGCCCCGCGGTGACCGTCTGGATGCCGAAGTTCGAGACTTTGTGGAACAGCACAAACGCAAACTTTCCGAGACTATTGAGGCAATTCTTTCGCGGGCGACCAAGAGTGGTATCCAGCATCCGAAACATTGGAAAGAGTCAAGAGATACCGAACTGTCTGCAATCAGGCATCGATTTCTCCGTACCTCATTGGAGGCCTGGCCCAAGTCTCTCGGCCACGAGCAAGCAATCCAGTACACCCGAAAGAAGCTACTCGGCGTTGTCGATAGGCTCGATGCTGACCTTGCTGTGGCGAAGCTCCAGCGCATTCGACCCGAGATCGTATCCGTCCCGGTCAATGCCGATAGCCACGTCGTTCGTCGTCTGCTCGAATGCATGATCTGGTCAGTCGCAGAGGATAAGGGACGCCGGAACAACTCGAGGCCCGCCGTGCGCGCACTTGCAACCCGCAATGGAATTCATCCGACCATTGCAGACCTTAGTGCAGTGTCCGAGGCGCTCATTGAGCAGGTCGATGGAGCAGAGCAGTCGTTCTTCACACTTCTTGGGGTGCCACCTTATTGGACAGTTGCTACGCCTGACGTAAATTCCGAGGCGGACTTCGACGACGACGATTGACGCGATGCGGGTCCCGCGGGCGGAGGTCTCCGCCTCGCTCTCTGGCCGCTCGACGCACCGCCATTCAACTACTCGGCACTTGCCCAACTCGCTGTTGCAGCCGACGAGACCGCCGCCGAAGCGGCGTCGGCCTCGCGACTGAGCAGCGGTGCTAGCCCCTTGGAACGAAGTTGGAAGTTGTCAACCCCCTTGGATTCTGGCACCAACGTGTGCTCTGCTTGATCGAACAGATACTCGGAAGCCCATATTTCCGACTTCCAGGAATAACCGTCGTGACGAAGAGCAAAAACGATTTCGCTGACGAGGGGGCGTTCTGGATTCCCGGAACAAACCTTCGCCTGCCGGGCGCCATAGAAGAACGCGATGGCGTATTCCGGCTGCAACTTCGGGGGTGCTTTCCGGTCGATGACTGCGAGTACCTATCAGAGGTTCACGGCGTTCTGGGCGGCAACCGGCAAGTGACACTATGGGACGCCAATCAGGTTTCGTCGAGAACCACTTTCATTGAAGACGAAGATCCGCGTCGGGTAGTCAGCACGTACGAGTGTGACACCTGCATTCATGACATCCACGCTTCGTCGCAGGATACGCAGACCTTCGAATTCTTCGAAGCTCGATTGCCCGAACTCGACATGTGGCTTGACATCGCGCCGTTCCGGATGGGGCGAAACGGCTACCTTCCTACGATCGAGGTCCAGCCGGTCGCCGACCTGAGCGCGAGTGTCGCTGGTGGGGAGATCCGGCTTCGTGCCGGTTTTGTAGGTTGCGTGTCCCCTCGAAGCCGCCTTGAGCTAACAGGTTGCTGAAGAACTAGGCACTCGCGCCATGACCCCGCGCCTTCCCGCCCCCTCCGGACGCGCGGCCCCCGACCCCGTTTCAGGCGGGGAGGAGCTTCGCGATTCGGAGGAGGTTGTAGGCGGCGGCGACCAGTTGTCCGTGGGCTCGTACTCTTGCGCTGCCTCTGTATCTGGTGCGGCGAAATCCGCCCACCTCCTTCATCCATCCGAAGATCTGTTCGATGCGGCGTCGGACGACCATGCTGGCCGTATACTCTTCGGATGCGGCGATCTCGGCCGGGACCGAGCTCTTTCGGCTGCCGTACTCGTTGCGCGCGATGTGCGGCGTCACGCCGCGATCGATGCAGTCCTGGACGAAAGCCTTGGTGTCGTAGCCCTTGTCGGCAGCGAGGGTGGCCGTCAGGCCGGGCGTGCGCTCGATGAGGTCGATGGCGGTGTCGCGTTCGGCGGTGCCGCAGGCCGTGCCCACCTCGAAGTCGACGATGAGGCCGTTGCGGTTCTCCATGAGCGCGTGTGCCGAGTAGGCCAGACGGGCCGGCTGTCCGTTGCCTTTCCGCGCCAGGCGAGCGTCCGGATCGGTCTTCGACTCGTGTGTCTCGTTCGACCGCTTCTGGCCCTTGAAGCTGCTCCAGCCGTTGCCATCGTCCTTGTCGTCCGGATCCTCGTCCTTCGGCCGGAAGCTCTTGTGGGAGGCCCACGCCTCGATGAGTGTGCCGTCGACCGAGAAGTGATCGGGGCTCATCAACCCCTTGCCGCGGGCCAGGTCTACGACGCGCTTCAGGAAGTCGTGCGCGACCTCGGTCGCGAGGAGCCGGTCGCGGTTCTGCGTGAACGACGTGGCGTCGAAGACCGCCTCCACGAAGTCCATGTCCAGGAACCAGCGGTACAGCAGGTTGTACTCGAGCTGCTCGCAGAGCTGCCGTTCGCTTCGCACGCTGTAGAGCGCAATCAGGAGTTGGCCCTTGAGCAGCCGCTCCGGAGGGACCGACGGCCGGCCGACCTGGGCATAGACCTCGTCGAACTGGGCGTTCATCGCGGCCAGACACTCGTCCGCGAGCCGCTTGATCGCGCGCAGCGGATGACCCTTCGGCACTCGGTCGTCGAGCGTGCCCGAGAGCAACATCGACGGTTGGGCAGTGATTCGTCCTCGCATG
>CAINDO010000091.1 GCA_903847385.1 uncultured Myxococcales bacterium | reverse complement strand
GGGGCGCCATCGGGCCGGCGCCCCGCGAGGTCCGCCGGGCCGGCGTCGATGTCCGGCGCGGCCGCTGCGTCCGGCGACACCCGCCGAGGGAGGGACACGTCGCAGGCGGTCAGCGCGGCGACCAGGCCGAGCCCGCGCAGCGACGACCGGCCGAACGGGCGAAGTGGGTGCATCGGGCGAGGATACGCGATCCTCGCCCCGGGTCAGCGCGCGAGCGCCTGAAGATCCCGCTGGAGCGCGTCGTGGGCCGCCAGGAGCGCGTTGCCGTCGCGTGCGTTGAGCATCGCGAGCACGTGGCCGTAGTAGACGGCGCCATCGAGCGCGCCGGCCTGCGCGAGCAGCGCCTGCCAGTCCTCGGAGCTGACCCGCTCGTCGAGGGTCTTCAGGGCGGCCACCTCGGCCTCGACGCCTTCGATGTCCAGCCCGTAGGGGTCGAGGGCGGCGTTGGGTCCGTGGAACGTGGCGAGCCGCTCGGGGGCGAAGACCCCTTCGGCGTGCTGGGCCCCGCCCGTGGAGAAGTACAGGTCGTGGCCGACGAACTCGGCCATGGCCACCCGGGCTTCGGGCATGTTGGCCGCCCGCGTCAGGCGCTGGTTGCGGGCGAGGGGGATGTCCGCGTCCATACCGGCCATCAGCTCACCGCCCAGGGTCGACATCTCCGAGATCAGCTCGCGGTCGAAGCGACCCTGCAGGTCCTCCCAAGGGTCGGGGAGCGGCGGGCCGCGCCACGGATCGCGCTGCTCCGCCTTCATGTTCGACAGCTTGGCCAGCAGCGCCTGGAGTGCGGCCTGCATCGCCTCGCACTGCATCTGTTCGATCGTGCAGGGCGACAGCAGCAGCCCGACGCCGCGATCGGAGATCACGTAGCGCCCCGGGTCCATCAGGCCGATCTGCGCGCGCCGGGCCCGGTGGAAGGGATCGGGCAGGTCGGGGATGACCTGGGCCCAGCAGTCCTCGCCCTCGTTGAGCTGCGCGAGCCAGTGCGGCAGGTAGTTCTCGCGGATCTCGCAGGTGCGATAGGTCCTCTCGCAGACCTGCTCGGCGTCCTCGAGGCTCTCGATGTTGCGACCGAGCTCGGACGCGCGACACACCAGCGCGTTGAGGTACTCGATGCTCTCGCGGCCCTTCTCGGCCTCGATGGTCGACAGATCGCCGCAGGCGAGCTCCATGCAGCCGGCGGGGTCGTCCCACTCGTAGCAGGCCCCGAAGGCCTCCTCGTTCCACGAGCCCAGGGGCTGCCCCTGGCAGAACTCCGCCTGGCAACTGCGGATGCTCTGCTCCTCGTCGTACATGTAGCCCAGGTTGTCCGGGATGGGCCACGCCTCGGCGACGTCGTCGACGGTCATCGCGCCGTGGAGCGCCTCGAGACACATGCGATTGATGTAGTCCTGGCTGAGGCCGGTGACGCAGCCGCGCATGCCATTGAGCGCCTGGCCGCGCAGCGTGGCGCGCTCGGCGGGGGTGACTCCGGCGGCCACCTGCGCGTTCAGGTTGGTGCAGCGCTGACGGTTCTCGGCGTTGCGCTCGGCGTTGCCCGGCTGCCAGTCTTCATTGCACGCCCGCGGGCCGCTGCCGCCGTTGGGGTTGTAAGTGTAGTCGGCGACGTTGCAGACCGCCTCGCAGGGCCACATGGCGCCGTTGACCATGTCGATGCGGTAGGCCTGACCGGCGTTGCCGCCCGGCTGGGTGGCGACGTCGTAGATGGCGTCGGTCACCGAGTCGACGAACGCGGCCGACGGCCACGCCGACTGCGGCGGCTCGTCGCGGAACACGTTCTGCAGTTTGCTCCGCATCACCTGGACCTGGGAGAACCGCTCGGCGTCCGGCAGGGCCGGCAGGTAGCCGCACACCGAGTTGCCGTAGCCCACGACCTTCAGCTCCCGACTGTTCGTTTCGCGCTGGTAGGCGTCGACGGAGTGGGCGTCGAAGATGATCTGCACGGTCTGCGCGTTGGGCACCATGAAGGCGGTGTCGCAGGAGCCGGCGTTGTCACACTGGTCGTTGCCGATGTGGCCTTCGAACTCGTGGCTGGCCTCGTGCGCGATGGTGCTGGCGCGATCCGTGACCGTCTTGTTCCAGAACCATGGGTAGTACACGTGGCAGGCGGAGTTGTCGGAGGGGTTCGACGCAAAGGTGAACCTGGGCGGACCGCCCGGATCGTCGGAGGCGAGACACTCGAACTCGTAGCCCTCCTCGGAGATGTAGAACGAGGAGAACTGTGAGAGCCACCGCGTCACGGGGTCGCCGTTGGGCATGGTGACCGTCGGCGAGGCGAAGTGCGTGAACGTGTCGTTGTCCCGCTGGATGCCCACGTACTCCAGGGCATAGCCGCCGTTGACCGCGCGGATGGCCCAGTCGTTGGCGTTGCACTGGTTGAACCGGGACATCATGTCCTCCCAGGACGACCAGTTCTCGTCGAGGCCCATGTGGGTCACGACGAGGTTCTTGGCGGCGTCGCGGGTGGCGTTGCTGGCACAGATGATGTTCTTCATCCACGTGTCGCCGCTGGTGCTCGCCGGCAGCCAGGTCCACGTGTCGAAGTCCGAGGCGCTCGGCGGGCACGAGTCGGCCCGGCCTGCGCTCGGGAGCGCGGTCAGGAGCAGGGCGGCGAGGGGGAGATGGCGTGTGCGCATGGTGGTCCTCCTCACCGGTCCTGGTAGAGCAGATACATCTGCTCGGCGGGGAGCGCGGCCTTCAGGCGGCGCTTGGCGACGGCGCGCGGCAGCGCCCGGAACACGGCGGAGACCGCCTGCGGACGGTCACCCCCCTCGGGGGCCACGACGATCCGGAGCAGCAGGTCGGCGGCCCCGGTCGTGCCGGCGCGGCTGCGGAGCGCGAGCGCGTCCAGGGCCGTCTGCCGTGCCAGGTCCTCCGGGGCCGGATCGGTGGGGTGGGCGCCCTCGGGCCACGGCGGAATCGCCAGACGGGCGCGCGAGGCCAGGAGATCCAGGCTGCGCGGGCTGTCCACCAGCGTCAGCAGGCGATGACACACCAGCGTGTCCTGCACGTTGTGGAGCGGCACGGCCGCACACACGTCCGTGATGCGGTCCGCCGCGGCGGCGCCGCCCTCGCGGACGGTCGCCTGGGCCTCGCGCCACTTCTCGGCGTGCGAGAGCGCGGTCTCGGCGTCCGTGGGCAGGTCGTACCACGCGCCGACCAGCGCGCCGATGCCCTCGTCGAGCGGGGTCGCGCCCGGCGCATCCGGCCCGAAGAGGGGCGGCACGGCCGTCTCCTCCGGGGGGGGCGGCAGGGCCGAGTCGCCCGTGCCCATCGTCGCGTCCGTGGGCGTCGGCGAGGCGTCCTTCGACGTCGAGGCCGCGTCGGGCTTCGGCGCGACGATCGCGTCGCCCGTCGCGGCGTCGGTCTTGCCCGCATCCGTCGCCGCGCCGGTGTCCTTGGCCGGTGTCCCCGTGCCGGCGCCGGCGTCTGCGGTGTCGTTCCCCGGATCGCAGCCGGGCGCGGCGGCGATCAGAATCCACAGGGCCCACGGGCAACCCCGCGACCGCTGGGTACGTGCTCTCATGTCTCTCTCCCCCCTCGTTGGACCTCGACTGCACCCGGCCACGCGCTCGGAGCGCGGGCCTTCACCACATGGGCGGCAGTCAACGCCATTCGGCGGCGCGGTGCAACCTTCGTGGGGGAATGTGAGGCTCGGGGCGGGGCCGCCCGCTCAGTACACCCGCTCGCCCATCACGTTGCCGCGCGGGGCGTAGTTGCAGGACACGATCGACCAGGACATGCCGTTCTTGTCGCAGGTGGCCCGGGCGCAGCCGACCTTCGTGGTCGCGCGCCAGATGACCTGGGTGTAGTGCCCGGCGCCGTCGGCGGGGCCGGTGTAGGCCGCCCCGGCGCCGGCGTACTTGGTCTTCTCCGCGCCCCACAGCGCCAGGGCGTTGGCCGGGCCGGCGGCGCCCGTCCACGACGCGAGGTTCTCGCCGTGGGGGCCGCCGCTGTGCGACAGCGCGCACGACCCGATCAGCGTCTTCACGTGGTTCTGCGCGTAGGTCGAGAGCGCGGCGTCCCAGGCGAGCGGACCCACGCCGACCTCGGTGCGCAGGGCGTTGTGCGCGGCCACCACGGCCGACTGGTCCGCAGCGGCGAGGGACACGTCCGGACCGGCCGCCGGCGCGGCGCTGGCCGGGCTGCTGGCCGGGGCGACCTTGCGGCCGGCGAGGGCCGCGCCCTTCTTGATCAGCGGCGCCGCCGCGCCCGTGGCCGCCGTGAGGGTGAGGGCCAGCGTGGTCGCGAGGACCAGGAGGGCGGGGCGTCGGGACATGTTCAGGGCTCCTCGTCTTCCGCCTCGAGCGAAGGCGGGGGTTGGGTCTCGTTGGCCAGGAAGAGCGAGGCGATGCCCACGAAGTCCTGCTCCGTGATCATGGCCACGATGTGCTCGCCCTGCACCACCGGCAGCGACCCGATCTTGTGCGCCAGCATGAGCTTGATGGCGTCCTTCATGGGCGTGTCCGGCGTCACGGTCACGAGCGTGCGCTTCATGATCTGACCGACGGACGTGCCGTCGTCCGCATTCACGCCGCCGCTCTTGATCAGCGCGTGCAGCGTGCGCAGCACCGCCCGATAGCTCACCAGGCCCACGAGACGGCCGCGCTCGTCCTCCACGGGCAGGGCGCGGATGCTCTCCCAACCCATGATCTCGGCCACGAACTCGATGGGGTCGTCCGGCCGCACGGTCACGATGTCCGTCTGCATGTACTGCGACACGCGCTGCGTGCCCGTGCGCATGCTGTCGTTCTCGTCGAGCGTGGCGAGGTCCCACTCGGCGACCGTCTTCTCCGTCTTCTGGCGGGCGATCATCGCGGCCACCAGGGCCGTCATGCGCGCGCCGCTGGTCGCCCGGTTGCGCATGCCCTGCAGCGAGTTGAGCACCCACCGCGTGCCCGACTGCATGCTGCGCACGCGCCGCTCGAAGATGCCCAGGTAGCGCGCCGTCACGTCCGGCGCCACGCCGGCGCGGGCGAGCCCGGCGGCGGCCATGGGCAGGAGGCGCTCGAGGATCAGCGTCTGCGCGACGACGGCCTCGCCGTCCAGCCACGTGAAGCGCGCGCTCATGCCGTCGCGGGCGGCGGCGTACAGATTCGAGCGCGCGGCGTCGTAGTCCATGCGCTGCGTGATGTCCGTGGTGGTGGCGCCGAACTCGCTCATCAGGCCGAGCCAGAACGCGCCGTTGGCCACCTCGTCCGCGATGGTCGGGCCCGAGGGCAGCACGCGCAGTTCGATGCGCAGGTGCGGCTTGCCGTTCTCCGAGATGCCGTAACAGGGCCGGTTCCAGCGGTAGATGGTGCCGCTGTGCAGGCGCAGGGCCTTGAGCTCCGGCGTGCCGCCCTTGGAGAGCACGTCCACGGCGTCCTCGTCCGTGTCCGTGCCCACCAGCGCGCGGAACCGGGCCACGTTCTCCTTGAACAGATCCACCACGCTGCCGCGCAGCCAGTCGCGCCCGAAGGACACTCGGCCCGGGGCCTCCCGGATGTGCAGGCCCGGCGAGCGGACGTCGCAGCTCTGCTCGAAGAGCGCGATGCGCGTCTCGTGCCACAGGCGGCGCCCGAAAAGCACCGGCGAGTTGGTGCCGGCGGCCAGCACGGGCCCCAGGAGCATCTGCGCCAGGTTGTAGTGGTGGGCGAACGTGCTGGGGTCGGAGATCTGCAGGTGCACCTGGAAGCTGGCGTTGCAGGCCTCGACCATCACCGAGTCGTGTTTGACCACGAGCTCGTCGATGCCCTGGATCGAGAAGTCGAAGGCCTCGCCGCGCGCCTCGTTCATGGCCCGGTTCAGCGCCTGGTAGCGCGGCTTGGGCACCATGTTGTCCAGGCCCAGGTTGGTCTTGCCGATGGTCGGCAGGATGCCCACGAGCACGGGCTGCACGTCGATGCCCTCGCCGGCGTTGCGGACCTTGTCGTACAGGGCGGTGAGCTGCGCCTCGAGGTCGGCCAGGCCGCGCCCTCCGAAGGGCTGCGGATCGGCGTTCATCTCCAGGTTGAACAGCCCGAGCTCCGTCGTGTAGTGGGTGTCCTGCAGACGGTCGAGAATGTTCAGCGCGCCCGGCGTCGGGTGGTAGTCCCGGTCGACCAGGAACAGCTCCTGCTCGGCGCCGATGCGCGAGACGCCCGTCTCGAACTGGCCCTTCTCGACCATGATCTCCAGGGCCCGCAGGTCGTTGAGCACCGCCCGCATGAAGCGGCGGCGGGCTTCGCCCTCCAGCAATCCATCCGTCTGCTT
The DNA here is from genome assembly GCA_903847385.1 of uncultured Myxococcales bacterium. Classification (GTDB taxonomy): domain Bacteria; phylum Myxococcota_A; class Bradymonadia; order UBA7976; family UBA1532; genus CAINDO01. The sequence continues at coordinate 8,616 of CAINDO010000091.1, read as the reverse complement.
GTGGCTCTGCGTGGCCTGCATGTTCGCGATCTCCTCGGTCGGTCTCGGCGTCTCGGCGTTCGGGCGTCTGTTTCGAAACTACGACTCAGCGGGTCCAGTCGGTCAGGTACTTGGGGAACATCTCACGCCAGGTGGCCCAGTCGTGATCCCACTTCGGGCCCCAGGAGTCCACGTAGTTGGGCACCCCCTTGGCGCCCAGGGCGTTGCCGAGCAGGTAGCTCTCGCCCAGGTTCTCCCACTTGCCCTCGCCGGTCACGATGTGGATGTACCGCGTGCGCAGGAGCTCCAGGTGCGCACCGGACACGCCGGGCAGCATGTAGAGCGGGGATGCGGCCCGGAACTCGGCCGTGGGCTGGTCGACCTCGATGAACCGCATCAGGTTGTACGTGCCGCTGACGGGCAGCGCCCGGGTGAACACGTCCGGGAACCGGCAGACCATCGCCGCGGCGTGGAACGCGCCGATCGACGCGCCCGCCGTCCAGATGGGGATGTCCTCGGTGCGGCAGTCCATGCGGATGGCCGGTACGACCTCTTGCCGCACGTAGTGGTGGAACTGGTTCTGGAGCCACATCCGGTGCTCGGGCGGGCCCTCTTTGTTGAACCAGGCCCGGCCGCCCACGCTGTCGCAGGAGTAGACCTTGATCTTCTCGGCCTGGACCAGGGGCTCCAGGGCGCGGATGAGCTGCATCCGCTCGATCTCCTCGGCGTCGCCGCCGGCGGTGGGGAAGATCAGCACGGGCTGACCCAGCGTGCCCCAGCGGGCCAGGGTGGCGTGGGTCTTCAGGCGGTGCGAGTACCAGCGCGACTTGAGAAACACGTGAGCTCCTGGATGGTCCGGCGGCGGTCGTTCTCTGGAAGTGGCCCGTAGGCCGTGAGGCCGGAGGCGTCTCAATGAGAGTCCTCAGGCCGTCGGGCCTAAGGACAGCCAGCGGCGCGCCACCCCTGGATGCGCTGCCAGAACAGCTCGGTGAAGCGCTCGACCTCGTGGGCGGGGAACAGCGCGGCCGTCTTCTGGCGCACGGCGTCCTTGGCCTCCTGCGTGGCGAAGAACTCGAAGGCGACCTCGTCCAGGTGGCCCAGGTGTTTCGCGCAGAACTCCTCGAACCGGGCCGACTCGAAGCGCTCTTCGGCGATGGCGGCGTAGCGGTCGAGCTTCTCCTCGAAGCTCAGGTCCTGGGCGGCGATGGCGTAGAACGGCTCCCAGTCCAGCGTCTTGCGCATCTTCCGCTTCGTGGTGGCGCAGAAGATCGACCACTTCAGGTAGGACTTCACCAGCCACGGGAAGTGGAAGTGCAGCGAGGTCACCTGCGAGTCGGGGCAGGGGTTGGCGAAGTCGATGGGGTACCAGGTGCCGTCGCGGCGCAGGGCCTCGCAGGAGTTGAACTCCCAGCCGAAGAAGGCGTTGATGGTCAGGGTCACCTTGCGCAGGTGCTCCTCGTCCGCCTTCGACATGAAGTTGGTCTCCTGCGTGTAGCGGTCGTGCAGGGGGGCGCTGGCGTCGTAGAGCACGCAGCGCGTCTGCGGGCCGAAGCCGATGCAGCGCACGAAGCGGTCGTACCCCTCGACGCTGGCCTGCGCGTGCATCACCAGCTTGCCGCTGTCCTCGTAGGCCTTCCAGGCGGCCTTGGTGTCGGCCACCCGCGTCACCGCGCGCCAGCCGCCGCCGTCGTAGGGCTTGAGGAACATCGGCCACCCCACCTCGTCGCCCACGCGGCCGAGGTCGAACAGCTTGCCGTACTTGCGCAGCGTCGGCTTCACGTCCGGGTGGTCGTCGTAGGACTTGGGCGGGATCATCCACGTCTCGGGGATGGGCATGCCCAGCGCGATCATCGCGCAGTACGACGTGTGTTTCTCGTTGGCCTGGATGCTCCACGGGTTGTTGAACACGTAGAGATCGTTCATCAGGATGCCCTTCTTCAGCCACTCCCGACTGGTGTGGTACCAGTGGGTCAGGCGGTCGACGACCAGGTCGTACTTGACCGGCTGTCGAAGGTTGAAGGGCTCGATGGTGACGCGCTCGACCTCGAAGGAGACCGTGTCGCCCTCGTGGGGGATCTTCAGGTCCAGCCGCTTCATCATGTGCTCGAAGCACAGCGGCCAGCAGATGTCGGCGCCGAGGGAGAGACCGATGTTCCGGACGACGTGGGCCATCGACGTGTTCTCTTCTATGCGGTTCGGGGTGGAGTCTACTCGTAGACGAAAAGGAGCGGACCGGGGAACAGGTACGAGAGGCCCTGACGCAGGCGATCCCGCCAGTTGTCCCAGTTGTGGCCGTCGCGCGCCTCCACGAAGCGGACCTCCATCCCCGTCGCCGTCAGGAGCGGCACCAGGGAGCGGTTCTCGTAGATGAGCGACTCGTACATGCCGCAGCTCATGAATACGCGCTGACTGATCTGTTTGGGATCGGCGCGGAAGCGATTCATGAAGTCGATCACGGGCTCGAAGGCCGGGCCGCGGCGGTTGGCGCGCCCGATGTCCGAGAAGGCGAAGCTGCCGGACTGCAGCAGCATGCGCCCGAACAGCCCCGGGTAGCGCACGGCGGTCGAGAGCGAGGCCACGCCGCCGAAGCTCGCCCCCATCAGGCAGCGCGCGCGGGCCTCGTCGTAGAGCGGGAACCGGCCCTGCGCCCAGGGCAGGAGCTCCTCGGCCACGTAACGGGCGTGGGGCTCGTGATCGGCGTACTCGCGCAGGCGGTCCGGGGAGTCCGTGAACACCGCGATGAGATCGGGGATCTCCAGCCGGTGAATCAGGTTGTCGAGCACGTGGATCATGTCGGCGTAGCGCAGGTAGTCCGTGCCGTCGTGCACGATGAGCAGCGGGTACTTGCGGCTGCGGCGGAACCGCGCCGGCGTGTAGACCAGGCCGCCGCGCTCGCCCAATCCCCGGGCGTTGAGCTTGAAGGGCTCCAGGAACCCCTCGCGCGCGGACGGGTCGCGCCGCGTCCACTCGGGCGTGACGTACCCCTCGCCGAGGATCACCGAGTTGTTGCCGAAGGGGTCGTTGGCCCGGTTCGGGTTGAGCGGGTCCTCGATCCAGGCCTTGTGGCCGCCGCGGATGACCTCGAGTTTGTACTCGACCCGGGAGCCCGGCGGGATCTCGATGCTCAGGTACCACAGGGGCGTTCCCTGGATGCGGACCAGCGCCGTGCTCGTCTCCAGCGAGAAGATCCAGTGGCGCAGGTTCACCGCGTCGGCCTCGCCGACCCAGAGCACCGTGACCATGGAGCCCTCGACGATGGGGAACGTGCGCCCGCGCAGGAACGCCGCGGCCTTGCCCGGATCGGGGCCGGCGTCGATGAACTGCTGGATGGCCAGCCTTTTGTGCCGGTGCGGCATCAGGAGACCTGCGCGGCGGGGGCGGGCCCGCCGAGAATCGTGGCGCCGCGCGTCTCGCCGCGCACGCCGCCCTGCCAGACCACGCTGGCGCCGTTGGGCAGGGCGAGGCACTCGGCGGGGCGGAAGCGGTCGGTCAGCAGGGCGAGGTGCTCGGTGCGGTCCAGGTGCAGGCGCCGCTCGGGCTCGGGGAACACCACGGCGTCCGGCACCAGGCCCAGGCCGTGGTCCAGGACCTCGCAGTCGTTCTCGCCCTGCGGGGGCGAGTCGTGGAACAGCACCACGCGCTCGGTGAGCGCCATGGCGCCGCCGGACCAGGCGAACACGGGGCGCGCGCCGATCAGCCGGCGCACGTCGAACATGAACAGCCGGTTCACCAGCACGGCCACGTGCCCGCCGGCGATGGCCACGGCCTCGCACTCTTCCAGGATCTCCGCCAGCAACTCCAGGTGCTGGCGCATGCGCGGCCGCTCGAGGGGCTCGACCGAGGCCTCGAATTCGGCGCGAATGCGGGCGCAGACGGACAGGTGCCACGTGTCCAGGTCGCGCAGCGCCTGCACGCAGCCCTGCCGGGCCTCCTCGCGCAGGGGCTCGGAGACGTGGGCGGCGCGCACGGCCCGCTCCGCGTCCAGGGCGCGCTCCAGCCGCAGCCGATACAGGTCCTGCATCGAGCGCAGGGCGTCCTGACGGGCGCGGTGGGCCTGCGCCAGCTCGCGGTCGTGTTTGAAGACGTCCTCCCCGCGGGCGTGCAGCTTCAGGTTGACCGTCCGGCCGCTCAGGTGGGCCATGAGCTCGGCGTCCTCGGACTCGCGCTCCTGCCAGCCGGCGGTGATCACGGCGATCTTGCCGACCACGCCGAGCGCGGACACCCGCGAAGCGACGGTCGGGTTCTTCTGTTGCGCCCCGAGCAGGACGACCAGTTCCGGGTTCATGCGTTCGCGCGGACCCGCACCGTCTGCCCGACCACGTCCATCAGGCGTCGGAGCTCGTCGTAATCCGGGTGCCGGAAGCGCATCCAGGCGTTGGCCATGTACCCCGCCTCGACGGGCTGCGTGGGGGTGCCCGGGGGGGGCAGAAAGTCGTCGATCATGTAGGCCCCGAAGCGGCGGTGCACCTCGTCCAGGCCCTCGTAGTGGGTGATGCGGCCGTCGCGATCCGGGCGCAGAGCGATGATGCCCGCGGAGAAGCGGCGCGACAGGCGCTGACCGGGGCGGCCGTGCACGATGGCCATGGCCCACTCGCGGTAGATGTCGAAGTCGTTGCCGGCGGCGTACAGGTCCCAGGCGCGCACGCCCGGCGGCCGACACCCGATCTCGCTGAATTTGAGGCCCTTGGGGCCGTAGAACCACTCCATGTGGGTCGCCGAGGTCTCCACGCCGAGCGCGGTGATCACGGCCTGGCCCATTTCTTTCAGTTCCGCGTAGCCGGGCGCGGAGTCGATGCGGTTCGTCGTGAGGAACTGCGGCGAGATCCAGCGCGTGCGCATGGCCTCGAGCACGTTGGGGTAGTAGTGCGTGGCGAAGTCGTGCACGACCTGCCCGCCGATGGAGATCGTGTCGTAGAAGCCCTCGTGGCCCTCGATGAACTCCTCGACGGCCACGCCGCGGCCGGGGCCCACCTGCCGCTCGCGCAGGGCGAGCTCGAGGCCGGCGTCGTCGGTGACGCGCACGGTGCCCGAGGCGCCGGCGCCGTCGCGGGGCTTCACGATGAGCGGGTAGCCCACCTGCGCGGCGAAGTCGCGGATCTCGGCGGGGTCGTCCGACCCGAGGGACTGCGCGCAGGGGATGCCGGCGGCGCGCAGGGCCTCCTTCATGGCCGGCTTGTCCCGGCACAGAAAGGTCGTCTGCACGCTGGTGCCCGGTATGCCGCAGCGCTCGCGCACCTGGGCGGCCGCCATCACGTGGGCCTCGACCACGGCCTCGAGCCGGTGCACGTGCACCTTGGACTGGATGAAGCGCACGGCGCGCTCGACCTCGTCCGGGTTCGTCACGTTGCGGACCTGCTCGTAGTGGGTCAGCCAGTGGCGCAGGTCGTCGTCGAGCGCGCTCTTGGGGCGCTCGCCGATGCCGGTCACCCGGGCGCCGACGGCGTGCAGCGCGCGCACGAACTCCCGCTGGTTGGCGGGAAAACAGGGCTCGAGGAAGATGACGTCGATGGGCATGGCCGGCAGCGTACCCCATGCGCCCACGCGAGGGAATTTCGCGAAGTCCCTGATTTGCGCGCGGTCCAGTCGCCCCGGACTGCCCCTACGCCCCCGTTGCGTTCCCTCGGGAGGAACCCTAGTGTCGAGGAGAACCGCGTCCCGACCGACGCCCCGCCCGAAAGAACACGACCCCACCTTGTTGCCGGAAGACCCGGAAGAGAAGTGTCGACGCCTGGAGGCGGCGCTGCGTGAGAGCGAGCACCGGTATCAGGTGCTCGTCGACCACAACCCCGACCCCGTCGTCGTCCACCGCGACGGGGTGATCGTGTTCGCCAACCCCGCGGCGGTCCGCGCGTGGGGCGCCAACCGACCCGACGACGTGCTGGGGCTCGACCTTCGGCTCCTGGTCGACCCCGAGGACCGCGACCTGGCCGAGGCGCGCCTGATGGACGCCGCGGCGGGGCGCTCCGTGCCGCTCATGGAGCTGCGCCTGCGCCACCCCATGGACGGGCGGACCATCGTCGTCGAGTCCCAGGCGGAGCCCGTGCAGTACCTGGGGGCCCCGGCCGTGATGGTCGTCGCCCGGGACATCACCGAGCGGCGCCGCGCCGAGGCCGCTCGCCTGCAGCTCCAGGCGCAGTTCGCCCAGGCCCAGAAGATGGAGGCCATCGGCCGCATGGCCGGCGGCATCGCCCACGACTTCAACAACATGCTCACCGTCATCCTGGCGGCGACCGAGATGGCCGAGTCCGCCGCGGCGCCGGATGCGCCCGTGCAGCACGAGCTGACCATCGTGCGCGAGGCGGCCCTGCGCTCGGCCGACTTCGCCCGCCAGCTGCTGGCCTTCTCCCGGCGCAGCGGCGGCACCCCGCGCCCCGTGGACCTCAGCGCGGCCCTGCAGAGCACCGTGCGCATGCTGCGTCGCCTGCTGGGCGAGGCCGTGCACATGGACCTGACCATGTCGGCTGCGCCGTGGAGCGTCTTCCTGGACCCGGGGCGCCTGGACCAGATCCTGGCCAACCTCGCGGTCAACGGCCGCGACGCCATGGCCGGCCACGGCAACCTGGAACTCCGCGTCGCCAATGTGATGCTGGCGCCGGGCGAGGGCCCCGCGTCGCTGCCGCCCGGCCAGTACGTGCGCCTGGACTTCTCCGACGACGGCTGCGGCATGGACGAGGCCACGAAGGCCCGCATCTTCGAGCCGTTCTTCACCACCAAGCCGGTCGGCGTGGGCACGGGCCTCGGCCTGGCCACCGTGCGCGAGATCATCGACGAGATGGCCGGCGCCATCGAGGTCAAGAGCGCGCCGGGCGAGGGCACCTGCTTCACGCTCTACGTGCCGCGCCACACGGACACGGGCCACATGAGCGCGCCCGTGTCGGCGCCGCAGCCACTCCCGGCCCGCGCGCTGCCCGGGGCGCGCCAGCCCGTCATCCTCGTCGTCGAGGACGACACCGCCGCCCTCGGCGTCGTCGGCGATCTGTTGCGCCGCTCCGGCTACGATGTGTTGGCCGCCCAGTCGCCCACGGCCGCCATGGGTCTGTTCAAGGCCCGCAACGGCAAGGTCGATCTGTTGATCACCGATGTCATCATGCCCACGCAGGACGGCGACCAGCTCGCCCGCCAGCTCGTGCGCCAGTGCCCCGGCCTGCCCGTGCTCTACATGTCCGGCTACCCCCCGGACATCCTCGCCGACCGCCTGGACGCCACCCCCGGCGCCGGTTTCCTCTCCAAGCCCTTCACGCCCACCATGCTGCACGCCCAGGTGCGCCGCCTGCTCGAGTCCCGCGCCCCGCGGCGGGGGTGAGCGGGGCAGGGGGCGGGCGACCGCGAGCGCGGGTTCGGGGACCTTCATCAGTCGTTGCGGAGCTTCGTCACCGGAGCGCGGAGCTTCTTCAGCGGATCGCGAAGGCACTTCAGCGGCGCCCGAAGCTTCTTCAGCGGCGCCCGAAGCTTCTTCAGCGGCGCATGAAGGCTCTTCAGCGGAGCGCGGAGCTTCATCTCCGGCCATCGGAGCCTCTTCAGGTGAACCGGTGGGCGTTTCAGCGACCGAGCAAGGCCCATCACCGGTGACGAGGCCCCTCGCGAGGTGAAACGGCCCGGCAGGCCGGTGCGGGCGCTTCGGATCCGGTGACGAAGGTCTCCGGTCGGGTGAAGAAGCTCCGCGATCGGCTGAAGTGGCTCCGCGGTCCGCTGAAGAGGCTTCACGATCCGGTGGAGAAGCCTTGCGCTCGGCTGAAGAGACCTTCGGGTCCGGTGGCGAAGGCCTGGGCGCCGGTGACGAAGGTCCGCGACCGGGTGAAGAGGCTTCGCGGTTCGGTGGCGGAGCCTTGTGCTTCGGTGGAGTGGCCCCGCGCGCCGGTGGAGGTACGACCGGGCGCCTCCTGGACACATTCCGGGGTCGGCAGGACTCGGACCGGGTGCCTGGCTGACACGGACCGGGACTCGACCATCACGGTCCGGCATCCTCGGAGACGGTGACCGGGTCGTGCGGGACGCGAACCGGGCGCCTCCTTGACACTTTCCGGGGTCGGCAGGCCTCGACCCGGACGCCGGGCCCACTCGGACCAGGATTCGAGGACCACGTTCCGGCATGGTCTGAAGCGCTCACCTGGCCGTTCGCGACGCGAAGTGGGCGCCCTGTCGACACGGCCTGCGGTCGGCAGGACTCGGCGCGGGCGCCCGGCTCGCTCGGCCACTGTGTTGGAATTCGACTCGTGCGCACCCGCGGCATATCTACTTGCCATGCGTTCAGTGTTTTGACAAAATGGACACAATTCCAAACGCGAGGGCGCCCATGACTCCCACCGACCTCCACGCGCAGCTCCGCGCCGCGCGCCGGGCCCAAAAACGGGCCGAATTCAGCCTGGCCGTGCTTCTGTGCGAGCTCAAGTCCACCGGGCGTTACACCGAGCGCGGACACACCAGCGTCGAGTCGTACGCCGAGGCCGAGCTCGACCTGACCGTGCGACAGACGCGCGACCTGGTGGCGATCGGCCGACACATGCGCGAACTTCCGGCGCTGGCCACGGCGTTCAGCGACGGGCGACTCAGCGCGACCAAGGCCCGCGAGGTCGCGCGCGTGGCCACGCCGGACACCGACGCGGTCTGGACCGAGCGGGCCTGCATGAGTACGAGCCG
>CAINDO010000090.1 GCA_903847385.1 uncultured Myxococcales bacterium | reverse complement strand
CGAAGTCCGCTTCGAGGTGGACATCGGCGTGCCCTTCAAGGACGCCAAGGACGCCCTGACGGACCAGTTCGAGGCCATCTACCTGCGCATGCTGGTGGTCGCCAACAAGGGCAACATCTCGCAGTGCGCCAAGGTCGCCGGTCTCACCCGTTTCCACCTGCGGGAGCTGTTGAAGAAGCATGACATCAAAGCGAAGGAGTGAGCTCGGGCTGCTCGGCGCGCTGGCGCTCTCGGCCTGTGGCGGGGCGGCGCCCTCGGCGCCCGTCGCCACGGCCGCGCCGCTCGCGCCCGGCGAGGTCGAATACATCGGCACGCTGCGGTACACACCGGCGCCGCAGACGATGTCCGTCGCGGCGTACCTGGGGGACAACATCCGCCTGGAGAGCGTCGACTCTCCGACCGGGCATGTCTTGAGCGCCACGCCGGCCGTGACGGAAGAGGCCCTCGCCGCGGCTTCGGGCAGGAACGTGATCTAGCGTTTCGTGCCGCAGGCGCCGGTGCCGCCGCGGCCGGACGAGGCCTATCCGCAGGGCCCGGACGGTCAGCCCATGCCCCGCCCCGAGACCTGCGCCGTGACCACGCTGAACATCCTGCCGGCGCCCTGAAGGCGGCCGGTCACTCCAGCAGCGGCGGGGGCTCGTAGCCCGGGGCGTTGGTGAGCGCCGGCGCCTGGGGCGCGGGCTCCGAGGCCGGCGCGGCGTTGGGCGCGGCCGGGGCGCGGGTGGCCACGGCGAACTCGCCGGCCGCCACGGAGTTGCGCAGCACGACCCGCGTCGGCGCGTCGTCGAAGGCGTAGTCCACGGGCTCGAACTTCTTGCCGTTGCCCGGGGCGATCTCCAGCCGGCCACCTTCGATGCGCCAGGTGCCCAGCTTCTTGCGGTTCTTGTCGTCCACCAGGCCGGCCGTCCAGTTGGCCGCGGTGATCTCGTACAGGCCGCCGCTGTAGCCGAACTGCACGGTGCGCGCCGGCGACACGAAGTACCGGCCCTCGGTGATGTGTTTGATGCCCGTCTCGATGAAGGCGCGGTGTTTCGCCTTCACCTCGTCCACGCCGGCGTATGGCAGCGGCTGCCCGTGCAGCATCAGGTGCACGTCCGCGATGGTGGCCGGCAGGTCGGCCGCCATCGTGTCCTGCACCACGAGACTCAGCGAGTCGATGGTCATGGGGAACGGCACGTTGTCGCCGTAGCCCTTGGCGCGCCGCTTGTCGCCGAAACCATCGTCGTTGATGAGCTGCGCGTTCCACTTGGCGGTGTTCGGGATGGCCAGGTCGGCCGAGGGCCGGTCCGCCGGGATCGAGAGCATCCGCTTGTAGATGGGGTACTGCGTGGAGAGCGAGCGGTCCCAGAAGTTCAGCTCGACCTTGATGAAGCGGCCGTGGCGGCCCTTGGCCGGCGGCATCGGGGGGTCGACCACGATGCGCACCTGGTCGAGCTGCACCGGCGCCGCGAACAGGGCCTCGACGGTGTAGCCCGGGTCGCCCATCGCGGCCGGCGGCACCCACCAGATCGTGGCCGGGTCGCCGTCGAAGGCGTTGGGCAGCGCGTGCTCGCCGGGGCTCTTGAACTGGTCGGCGGCCAGCGAGTGGGCGTAGCGGGCCACGCTGAGCTTCTTCAGGGCGACCGCGTTCTCGGCCGGCGCCCAGAGCGCCACGACGAGCGGCAGGATCGCGGGGAGGGCGGAAAACACGGGGACCATGGTCACCTCCGAGGATGTATGCGTCTTCCCTACCCATTGCGCGGCAAGATCGCAAGTCCGCCTCGACGAAGGTCAAGCCTTGGGGCATGCTTCGCGGCCGAATCGACCCCGGGACGCTCCCGGGAGCATCAGGAGCATCAGCGTGAAGCGTCTGTTCAGCGGCGTCCAACCCTCCGGCGAACTCCACATCGGCAACTATCTGGGGGCCATCCGCAACTGGGTCACGCTCCAGGAGAGCTTCGAGTGCATCTTCTGCGTGGTGGACTACCACGCGATCACGCAGCCCTATGCCGTCGAGGACATGGCCCCGCGGATCATGGACGCCGCCACCTGGATCCTGGCCTGCGGCGTGGACCCGGAGAAGGCCACGCTGTTCGTGCAGTCGGACGTGCCCGAGCACACGGAGCTGGCCTGGATCCTGAACTCCGTGGCCACCATGGGCGACCTGAACCGCATGACGCAGTTCAAGGAGAAGGCCGAGCAGCAGGCGTCCGTGAACGCCGGCATCTTCACGTACCCCGTGCTGCAAACGGCGGACATCGTCCTGTACAAGGCCGAGCGCGTGCCCGTGGGCGAGGACCAGCTGCAGCACCTCGAGCTCGCCCGCGAGATCGTGCGCAGCTTCAACGCCAGGTTCGGGCCGATCTTCCCGGAGCCGCAGGCGCACACGGGCACGGCCCGCCGCATCATGGGCCTGGACAATCAGTTCAAGATGTCCAAGTCCCGCGGCAACACCATCGCCCTCGGCGAGGCGTCGGAGGCCGTGATGGCCAAGCTGGCGCCCGCGGTCACGGACGTGAACCGCAAGCGCCTGAAGGACCCGGGCGACCCGGAGAAGTGCAACGTGTACACGCTGCACACGCACTTCTCGCCCGAGCCCGTGGTCGAGGACGTCGCCGCGCAGTGCCGCGCCGCCGGCCGCGGCTGCCTGGACTGCAAGAAGATCCTGCACCGCCACTTGATGGACGACCTGGCGCCGATCCAGGCCCGCGCCGCCGAGCTGAAGGCCCACCCCGAGCGCGTGCGCGACATCCTGGCCGCCGGCGCCGAGCACTGCCGCAAGGTCGCCCAGGAGACCCTGCGCGAGGTCCGCGAGAAGATGGGCCTGTGCCGCACGGGCGGGCGCATCTCCTGAGGGGTCCGGACTACCGCCCGGCGGAGTCCGGCGCCGGGGGGGCGCCCTTGCGCTGCTGCGCGGCCTCGACCAGCAGGTTGTAGGCGTCCCGGTTGCCGGGGTCGCGCGAGATGATCTCGTGCATGATCTCCTCGCACTCGCTGAACAGGCCCTGATTGCAGGCCATGCGGCCCTTCTTCATCAGCGCGGGCACGTCCAGGGCGTCGCCGAGCGGCGCGCGCGAGGTCGGGGCGACGACGGCCGTGGGCGCGATCGTGGTGGCCGGGGGCGGCGCGACGGGCGCGACGATCACCGCCGGGGGCGGCGCGACGGGGGCCGCGGGTCGCCTCAGGATCAGCGCCAGGACACACGTGCCGAAGATCATGACGAGGCCCAGCGCGAGCTGCCCGACGAAGGCGGTCTGGCGGGAGTGCGGGTCCGGCGCGGCGTATTTGCCGCGGGCGATGTCCTCGGCCGTCCGGAAGGCGTCGTAGATGCCGAACAGGTAGGGCACGATCAGCGGCGTGCCCAGGGCGAACAGGATGCCGCGCTCCCGCTGGCCGTTGTAGACCTGCCCCAGGCCGGGCACGAGCACGCTCATCCACGCCGCGGTGCCCGGGCTGTGCTCCGCGGCGGCCTCGGCGGCGGCGGCGCGGGCCGCGGCGGCGGGCGAGG
>CAINDO010000089.1 GCA_903847385.1 uncultured Myxococcales bacterium | reverse complement strand
GTCGGGCGAGACCGCGGCGTCGGGCACGGGCGCGGCCGCAACGTCCGGGCGGGCGTCCATCGGCGGCGCGGTGGCATCGGAAGGCTGTGGCTGCAGGTCGGGGCGCGCGGCCGCCGCGTCCGGCTCGGCCCCCGCCGCGTCCAGCGTCGGCACCGCGTCCGCGGTCGACGTCTGGTCCCGGCGGGTCGGGTCGATGCCGCATGCGGCGCAGACCACGCCGAGCCACAGTGCGCCCGGTCGAGCGCGTCCGAAACGATCGTTTTTCGTTCGCATCGAGGTCTCCGATTCTCGGTCCATCGACCAATATCGGCGGCCTATATGTGATTCTTGATAGCTTTACTTGGGTTCGCGCCCGGCGAACAACCACACCCGCAGGTCCGCCTGATACTCCGCGCGCAGGCAGTCGGCGACGGCGCGGGCCTCGGGCTCCGTGAGCGACAGGTCCGCCGGTGGCGGCATGCGGGCGGCGAGCGGGGCGTCGATGATCTTGTGTTCGATCTGGCGGGGGTCCGTCGTCGCGTCCAGGGTGCCGCGAATCCGGCCGTCGTGGCAGCTGGCACAGTTCATGGCCTCGGAGACCCGGGCGCGCGAGGGCGCCGGGAGCCGCGCCGCCGAACACCGCCGCAGCACGCCGGGGCGGGTCGGCGGATCCACGCGCCCCATGATCGGCCCGCGCCGGGCCGGATCGTGGAAGCCGTCGAAGCTGGTCAAGGCCGCGGTGTCGAGCTTCTTCTGGACGTAGGCCAGCGTGTCGAGCTCCTCGGGCGCGACGCTCCCCGCGACGGGTGTGATGGACCGTAGACCGCTGGGATGACACATGACACACCGGTTGAGCAGGAAGTCCGAGCCCAGGCCCTCGTGCTCCCATCGGCCGCCCTCCTCGGGCCGCCGGCTGTAGCCGCTGAGGTAGAGCGGGTTCGGCTCCAGCGCCGCGCCGGCCTCGTCGCGTTTCTGCACCACGGCGAAGTCGATGTTGCGGCTCAGGGTGCGGGGCGGCCCGTCGTTGGCGGCGATCTGGAACCACTGGTCGTAGTCCGGCGACTCGATGAGCACCAACACACGCCAGAAACCGCCCGGCGGGTTGGGCACCGAGGTCGAGGCGAACTCCATGTGTCGGTAGCCGAGCGTTCGGAGCGCGGCCTTGAAGTCCGAGACCACGGGGTGCTCGATGCTCGCGCGGATGAGATCCTCGGGGATGCGCATCATGCGCCCGCCGAAGCGCGCGGCGTGGTGGTAGTAGTACTCGCGATCGGGCACGTCCAGGCCGAGGCGGGTGTCCTCGCGATCGCAGGTCAGCGACAGGATCGCCCAGAGATTCTCGGGACACACCGCCGGATCGGCGCAGCGCTGCCGACACAGCACCGGGTCCTCGACGTACCAGGGTTTGCCGTGCGCCGGGCTCGCCCAGGCCGTCAGGACGGTGTCGACGGCGCGGCGCTGCTGCGCGGGGGACAGGACGGGCCGCAGCTCCGGCGTGAGCGCGGCGCTCGGCGAGGGCGGCCCCAGCACGACCCGCTGACTGGGCGAGAGTTCGGGGCGCGGCGGGGCGTCCGCTTCGGGGGCCTCGGCCGCCACTGTCACACTCTTGGGCGCCGGCGCGTGCACCGTGGCGCGCGCGGACACGACGACCACGTGCTCGCCGAGCGGCGCGCCCTCGCGCTCGTAGCGGATGCGCAGGCGCCCGGGCAGGGCCCGGAAGGGGCGCGACACCGGCAGGTACCCCGCCGTCCGACCGTCGACGAGGACTTCGACGCCTTCGGGGCCCTCGGGCCAGACCACACGGCCGGTCTGGACCTCGAGCGCGGCGAGCTGCCGCTGGGCCCGGCCCCGCACGTCCGCCGGGGCGGCCGCGTCGGCGACGATGTCTTCGTAGGCCCGGTGGGCGCGGTCGATGAGCCCCTGGTGCAGGGCCGCGATGGCGACGCCCTCCAGCGCCTCGGTGCCGCCGCCCGCGGCCAGGGCGGACTCGGCGTCGGCCTGGGCCTCGGCGAAGCGGCCCGCCGTGTAGGCGGCGCGAAACGCGCTCAGCGCGGCCTCCACGTCCCGGGCGTCGGCCCCGGCATCCCCCGGGGCGAAGCCGAGCCACGTCGCCGCCGACAGCGTCAGGAGGAGCGGCGTGCGTCGGCGTGCGGGGGGCATACGGTGGAACAGTGCGTCACGCCTCGCGCCGACGCCAATTCCCGCGGGCTCAAAAGTAGTGTCTCCCGCTCAGGATGAACCCGATGATGCCCACGCTCGACGCCTGCGTGATGGTGTCCTGCGTTTTCAGGTCGTAGGTCTCCGCGGTCATGTCGCCGCTGAAGGTGTAGGAGACCCCCAGGCCGAGCAGCGAGCTCTTGTCGCTGTAGCTGATCCCGGTGGTGACCCCGTAGAGGTCCACCTTCTGGTAGTAGCCGGCGTAGTCGTCGTAGATCGACTTCTTCAGCGGCGTGCGGTCCGTGAAGCCGCCGGCGTGGATCCGGAGGGTGTCCGTCACGGCGACGTTGCCCCCCAGGCGCACATTGACCACGGGCTGTTCTTCCCAGCGATCGAAGGTGTGTGTATGGGCTTTGTTCTCGACCGTGTCGCCCCCGAGGATGGGGTTGTCGGTGTCGAGACGACCGCCGTAGCGGCTGTAGGGGTCGACCCCGAGGCGCAGCGTGCCGTCGAGCTCGACGGCGAACCGCGGGCGCGAGTAAGCGACGCCGAGACCGAACTCGGTGGGGCGCTTGACCTTGTATCCCAGTTCTTTTTCGCTGCCGTGCTCGCCCTCGGGGACGCCGTTCTCGTAGATGACATCGCCGGAGTCGATGTCGGTGTGATCGTAGAGGTCGAGGGACGGCATCTTGACCGAGAGACCGAGGTCGAGACCCTCGGTGGGTCGCCACGCGGCGCCCACGGAGAACTGGGCCTGGAGCGCCATGGAGTTCTGGACGAAGGCGGCCTGGCGGAGGAACGACGTCTCGTCGTCGCGCTCGAAGAGTGTCCACTGCTGATACTCGCTCGTGTACAGCATGCCCACGCCGGCGCCGACGCTGAGCCCTTCGACGAACGCGCCGAGGTCGTGCGCGACGGCGATGGACGGCACCAGGGTGCGCACCTCGGCGGCGCTGCTGTAGCGGCTGTAGGTCAGGCCCGTGTTCGCGTCGCCGATGGACTGTTCGTCGATCGCGACGGACTTCCAGTTGATGGGCACCGTCACCGAGAAGCCCCAGGCCGTGCGCGCGCGGCCCGGTTCGTCGACGATGAACCCGACCGAACCCAGGTAGTTCGGGACGATGTTGAAGGTGTTCGAGGTCGCCGCGTCCTTGCCGCTCCCGACCGTGATCCGGTTGAGCTCGTACAACGACGCGTTGCTGCTGATCGACGGCCGCTCCGCGCGAACGAGCCCCGCGGGGTTG
>CAINDO010000088.1 GCA_903847385.1 uncultured Myxococcales bacterium | reverse complement strand
CCCGAGGGGGCGCTGGGGGCGAAGCCGGGGCTGGCAGGCCGCGACGGGCCGCCGTACCCCGGGGGGCCACCACCGCCGCCACCGGCGCCCGGGGGCAGGTCACCGCCGCCCTCGGCCAGGCGCGCCTCGAGCCGCGCGAGCCCTTGCAGGACCTCGCCGAGCGGCAGCGTCGCGCCCTGCTCGCACAGGCGGAGCAGGACCATCTCGAGCGCCAGTTTGGGGAACGGCGAGCGGCCGATCTCGTCCGCGCCCTGCATCATCGCCGAGAACAGGCGCTGCAGGCGGGCCGAGGGCTGGTCGCGGACCAGTTCGGCCATCTGGGCGACCTCGCTGTCGGGCAGGTCGACCAGGCGGCCGGGCTCGGCGCAGACCTTGATGACGATGAGGTCACGGAGGTGTTTGACCAGCTCGCCGGCGAACTTCTGCAGGTCGATGCCGAAGTGGAAGAGGTCTTCCACCAGCAGCAGGGCGCGCTGGCTGTTGCCTTCGAGGATGGCCGCCGTCAGGTCCGAAAGGATGCGACGGTCGGCGATGCCGAGGACCTCGCGGACCTGGATCTCGGTGATCTCGGTGCCGCAGAACGCGATGACCTGGTCGAGCAGCGAGAGCGAGTCGCGCATGCCGCCCTCGGCCTCGCGCGCGATGTGGTGCAGCGCGGCCGGCTCGACCTGCACGCCCTCTTTCGAGGCGATGCGGGTGATGGCGTCGACGATCTTCTTCTCGGGGATGCGCTTGAAATCGAAGCGCTGGCAGCGGGACAGAATCGTCTCGGGGATCTTGTGCGGCTCGGTCGTCGCGAAGACGAACAGCACGTGCGACGGGGGCTCCTCGAGCGTCTTCAACAGGGCGTTGAAGGCCGCCGTGGTGAGCATGTGCACCTCGTCGATGATGTACATCTTCCGCTTGCCGCGGGAGGGCACGAACTTCACCGACTCGCGGATCTCGCGGATCTGGTCGACGCTGTTGTTGCTGGCGCCGTCGATCTCGAAGACGTCCGTCGAGGTGCCGCCGGTGATCTCGACGCAGGCCGGGCACTGACCGCACGGATCGGTCGTGGGCCCGCGCTCGCAGTTCATGGCCTTGGCCAGGATGCGGGCGCACGAGGTCTTGCCGACGCCGCGGCTGCCCGTGAAGAGCAGCGCGTGCGCGACGCGATCCTGTTTGATGGCGTTCTGGAGTGTGCGGGTGACGTGCTCTTGCCCGACGACGTCGTCGAAGACGCGGGGGCGCCACTTGCGAGCGAGGACGAGGTAGGACATGGGGAGCCGCCGCGAAGAGGAGATCGACGGTTGGACGAAGTCGCCGCGGGTCGAGCGCGGGTTTCGCGCTCCTCTCGGGCAGGCGCCCGAGCACAAGGACAGAAAGGTCGACAGCCGGGACCCGACACCCCAAAGGCCCCGCTACCGTTGCTGCCTTCCGGCCCTGGCGGGGTTCACGGGCTTCAGTCGTCGGGCCCGGCCATCATAGAGATCGCAATCATCGGGGGGCACGGCGGAGAGGGAGGGATTCGAACCCTCGGCACGCTTTTGGCGTGCATACGATTTCCAGTCGTACACCTTCGGCCACTCGGTCACCTCTCCAGGGACCACCCCGATGAATGGATGTGCGGGCGGAGAGGGTGGGATTCGAACCCACGGTGAGTTGCCCCACACTTGATTTCGAGTCAAGCGCCTTCGGCCGCTCGGCCACCTCTCCAGAATCGCACGACGCCCGCTTTCACGAGCGCCCTCTACGTTGTCGAAAGAACCTTCGAAGCAGCTCGGCGCTGGCTTCGGCACAAACACCGCCTGTGACTTCCACCCGGTGGTTCAGTCGAACATCCGTCGGGATCGAAAACAGGCTCTCGACGGCGCCGGCCTTGGGGTCGGTGCAGCCGTAAACGAGCCGCGAGACGCGGGCGTTGACCAGGGACCCGGCGCACATGGCGCAGGGTTCCAGGGTCACGTACAGCGTGCTGTCGAGCACCCGCCAGTATCCGACGGTGCGCGCAGCCTCTCGCAGGGCCACGATCTCCGCATGCGCGGTGGGATCGCCCGTCGTTTCGCGGAGGTTGAATCCGCGACCGACGACCACACCCCCGACCACGACGACCGCTCCCACGGGGACTTCGCCCTGTGCAGCGGCCTCTTCGGCCAGGGAGAGGCAGAGGCCCATGAAATCGGTGTCGCGTTGCACAGGCGCCGAACGATGAAGAAAAAGGACGGCCCGCTCCAGGTTGCCCTGGAGCGGGCCTCTGCGCAGTCGGCAGGATTCGAACCTGCGACCCACGGTTCCGTAGACCGAAGCTCTATCCAGCAGAGCTACGACTGCGTGGGATTCGGGCGGAGAGAGAGGGAT
>CAINDO010000087.1 GCA_903847385.1 uncultured Myxococcales bacterium | reverse complement strand
TCACCTGCGCGTCTCTCGTCACCAACTCGCGACTCCTGACCAAGTTCAGGTCAGGCGTGCGCGCTCGTCAGCCCCACTTCAACATCGAACGATGGGGCGATGTCGTTGTCGTCGATGGGGTGATGTAATTGTCGCTCAGCACGGATCGGCGATGCGGGCCTGAAGCGGGCCATCGTCCGTGAGGAGCAACAGACCCTCGCTGTCGGTGTCCAGGCGCCCGGCGGGATACACGTGCGGGACGGCGACCCAGTCGGCCAACGTGGGTTTGCCCGGCTCGGGGCTGAACTTGCACATCACACCGAAGGGTTTGTTCAGGGCCAGGAGCATCACATCACCGCGAGAGCAGGGCCCGGGCGATGAGATCCGGCGGGACCTTCGGCGCGGGGATGACGGGCCCGCCGCCCCGCTGACTGCGCGGCCGCGAGGCGCCCCGGGGCCCGGCGGGCGGGCGGGTGTCGAACCAGGTGCGGACGTCCACGTCGAAGCCCACGCCGTGCATGTAGTTGTAGAGCGCCTTGCGCAGCCCGGCCCCGAGCAGGTCGTGGTCCGCGCCCACCGGGTCGTCGAACTCGAGGTCGTTGTGCGCGAAGGTGATCTCGGGCAGCGGGCGGAGTGTGATGCCGTAACGCTCGGGCCGCAGACCGATGGGCGCGTGCGCCGTGGCCGCGAAGCGATGCCAGTACGCCGACTGGATGCAGCCCGCCTCGAACAGTTGCCGCACACGCTCCAGGGCGTCCACCGTCTCCTGCACCGTCTGGGTCGGGAAACCGTACATCAGATAGGCGTGGACCATGATGCCGGCGTCCGTGAAGGCGCGCGTGACGCGGGCCACCTGCTCCACCGTGACGCCCTTCTCCATCAGTGTCAGCAGGCGGTCCGAGGCCACCTCGAGGCCGCCGCTGACGGCCACGCAGCCGGCCCGGGCGAGCAGCCGACACAGCTCGGGCGTGAAGGTCTTCTCGAAGCGGATGTTGCCCCACCAGGTGATGGTCAGCTTCTCGGCCAGCAGGCGCTCGGCCAGGGCGCGCATCGCCGCTGGCGGCGCCGCCTCGTCGACCAGGTGAAAACCGGTCTGTCCGGTCTCGTCGACGAGCGACCGGACGCGGTGCATCAACACATCCGTGGCGGTCTGTTCGTAGCGGCCGATGTAATCCAGCGAGATGTCGCAGAAGCTGCACTTCTTCCAGTAACAGCCGTGGGCCAGCGTGATCTTGTTCCAGCGGCCGTCCGACCACAGGCGGTGCATCGGGTTGAGCATCTCGAAGACCGACACATAATCGCCCAGGGGCAGGCCGTCGTAGGTCGGCGTGCCCGTGTCGCGCTGCGGGATGTCGTGCTGCGTCGGGTCCGTGTCGAAGACCACCGCGCCGTCCACGCGGCGGTAGGTGCGCACGAGCGGCGCGTCCCGGCCCTGCAGGCGGGAGAGCAGGTTCAGCAGCGGGCGCTCGCCGTCGTCCAGGGTGATGTAATCGAAGAAGTCGAACACACGCGGCTCGCGGAGCGTGCGCAGCTCCGTGTTCACCCAGCCGCCGCCGAGCACGAGTTTCGTGTCCGGGGAGACCTGCCGGACCACCTGGGCCATGCGGAACGCGCCGTACACATTGCCGGGGAACGGCGCGGACATGCCGATGACATCCGGCCGATGCGCCTCGACGAGCTCGCAGGTGATGTGCGCCAGCAGGGTGTCCACCAGCGTCGGCTCGGCCTGCAGCGCGGCGTGCAGCGGGTCGAAGGTGGGCGCGCTCGCCGCCAGCCGCTCGCCGTAGCGCGACAGCTCGAAGCGCGGGTCGATGCCCTCGCGGATGACATCCGCCAGATCATCGACATACAGACTCGCCAGATAGCGGGCCTGCTCCGTGGTGCCCAGCGCGCCGAAGGCCCAGGCGAGCTGCTCGTCCGGCCCCGCGCCCCCGGCGTCGTCGTCGGCGTCGTCACCGGCGCCCGGCGGCGGCGACAGATGCGCGACGCGCGGCCCCTCGGGCAGGAATGCGCGGCCCACGATGCGCAGCGCCAGGCTCGGATCCCGCCCCTGCAGGAACCGGATCGCCGGCCCCACCGTGTCCACGTAGACCGACGCGTGGCGCAGGAAGTGCGCGATGGGCGTCGGCATCGCGGCGCCGCGACCCGCCCCGCGCGCCCGCTCGGCCAGGATCTCGGCGATGCGCTCGACCGTGCCGGCCTCGAACAGCCGCAGGAACAGCGAAAGCGCCGGATCCGCCTGCGACACGACCAGGTCCAGCGCCGCGGCGTGCGCACGCAGGAAGCCGGTCAAATACGCCGTCGCCGGGTACGGCGTGTTGAGCTGGGTCATCGGCGGCGTGAGAAGGAGGACGCGCATGGGGATTCGGGCAGAATAGCGCAGGTTGGGGGTGGGCCGGTCGGGGATTGCGCGGGGGTGAGGCTTGACGCGTGGCGCCCATCGACTCAGCCCGGACGACTCGTTTACTCGGTGTCCCCGCCACCTGAAGCATCCACAGAAGGAACGTCGTTGACCTGAACTGCGGCGAAGTACTCGACCAGTCGCTCGATGCGTTCCTTCTTCGACCCGCTGGCCTTGAGATTCAGGCGACGGAGGGCCGCTTCCAGTTCGAGGTTCGACAAGTAGCCGAGCAGGGTCGATTCCGACCGGTGCGCCTCCCACATAATTTGAATCTGCAAGTCCTTGGTGCCGTAGCGACGCAGGTCCAGAGCGCCGAGAATCGCCGCCAGTTGCAAGCCCCTGAACGAGCCGAGCAAGAGGCCGAACCTCAAGACGTCGAGCCGCCTCGGCTCCAGAGTCGGTGGTGGTGGTGGTTCTGGTTCGGGTGCGAGGTCTCGATCGGCCCGGACGTGGGCAATGATGCGGTCGACGAGGCTCTCCTTCGAGCCTGAAACTGGAGCCCCGATGTCCCGGCACACGGATCGGAGCGTGTCGAGACCGACGTTCCCGAGGATCGCCCGAGGCTGGGTCATGTGGGCGATTAGACGTTCGATGCGTTCGTCCTTGGACCCACTCGTCGGCGCGCCAATCAGTTCGAGTGCATCCCGGAGCTCTGCGACGGACAGGTATCCCAAGAGCCGGCGGGCCGCGCTCCTGGACATGTCGATCCCCAAGACCTGTCGAACCACTGCCGCGAGGTCCTCTGGGAAGACCACCGAGTCGCCACGTGTGAAAATCAGTCCAGCCGAGGTGAGGGAGTGAAGTTCCCTCTCGAATGCGCCAGACCCTTGCCAGAACTCGCACAGATCGGCGTGGTGCTCGATGAGGAAGTGGTCGACTTGGGCGACGCCGAGTTCCTGGCGCAGGACTCCGAGAATTGCGGCCTCGGAATCGTCGATCAGCAAGTCGTTGCTGCGCGCCTGATAGAGCACGCGCCGGTAGACGCGGAGTTGCTCGTCGCGCCTGAGCACGTCGCCATTGCCGACGGCCTCGGTCAGTCGCGCCGTCTCCGCGAGGACGGATTCGCGGAAGCCGAGTGTCGGCAACTGGAAGTTGGGCGCATCGAGCAGGAGAGTGAGCATCGCGAACGCGGGCGGCTGCCGATTGAACAGGAATTCCTGTACGAACCGATAGCTCCGGAGGACACCCTCGATGGTGTCGACGAGTTGGTGCCGCGACATGTGGTCATTGACCCGGGCGTGTTCGCGGGCAAGCCGCTCGAGGTCGTCCGTGGTGCTCCCTGCGAGTAGTTCTGCAATCCTCAAGTCGCGTCTCCGTCGTCGCGGCCGACAAAATGCGCCCAAAGTGTTGCTGCGTCGGCCTCCGGCACAGCAAGGGTCTCATCGAGAGTCACCACATAGCGAATTTGCGTTACTCCCGGATCGGCGCTCCTGACACGCGGAACGCTAACGACGGGATACCATTCAGGCTGCGCGAGAACTACGAAACGTCCCTCGTAGGACAGTCGATCTGCGGGTGAATATCCAGCGCCAATCAACCGCCGGAGGGCCGTGCCGGGGTCGTCGACACGCGCCATGATCTCGTCGATGAGGGCGGGGACCGTGAGGCCGCGGATCGGGTCGATACCAACCCAGATCGACACGAGCCAAGCTTCGTGAGTACCGACGGGGTCCGCGACCTGAGCGAGGGACACGTGGTGGCGCCTTCTCTGTCGGGCGGTCTTCACTTCCGCGGCACGGCCATCGAGAACGAAGTCCGCCGCATCTCCGTCGGGTCCTCGCCAACCGGCAATGAGGCGGTCGGGGGAGGCACTGGATGCCAATAGCCAAAGTTCCCCCCAGAGACCGACCTCGGCGTCCGCATCCGGGCGACCTCGGGGCGCCATTAAGGACTGCCACTCCTCGACGGCGGCCAAAATGCTCTCCCAATCACCGTTGGGCTCTTCGGGAAGGCGCCCGTGAATGTCGGCGGCGAGCACGACGAATGCGTCGAGCAGTTCCGGATCGGCGCAAGTCAAGGCCGCGGCAGGGGCAGTCCATTCGCGTCCGCCGTACGCGAAGCGGAGCGATGCGTGGGGAATAAGTTCAAAGCCTTCGGTTCGTCGGCCGACCGCCCGCGGCGGTAGCGCAGCAACCGGGACCACGAGCGCCGCGGCGCCCGAAATCGCCCGACCGGCGTAGGCTTTGCCGAGATGCGCACCGAGGACGTAGTCCGACCCCGTGTTTTCTCCCGGGCCAGTCCAGATGCGGCGCAGCGCTTCGCTGCACACGCGCTCAGTCTTCATCTGAAGTCACATTGACGACGACGTTCGGCATCCCGCCATCGAAGACGACCGTCGGGTACCAGAACGGGCTGGCACCGGGGATGGACCGCCCGTCGTCACGAAACGCGCAGATCACCGGCCGTTTCAAGCTGCGGAGTCGAGCAAGTTCATCGCCAGACAACGCTCCCGTGGCGAGGGCATCCTTTCGACGCGCCATCTTGCGAGTGTAGAGGACCGCGCGATCGCCGCACCGGTCGCGTTGCTGCTCGAGGATCCGCTTGATGAGGCCAGGAATCCAGCTGCTCGACGGCTTCTGTTGATCGTATGGGATCATCTCCACGAACCGAAGAGCTTCGTCGAACGATACTTCTGCTTGCTGCGGGGTCGTGCTGAGTGAGCCGCGGAAGAAGCGGCGGACCTCGGCGGTGATTCGTTCGTACTCGGCAGGCTTCATCGTGATCAAGGGATAGTGCGGGAACACCTGATCCTCAGCCGAAAACGCGTCGATCAGGTCCGGGTCGAGCACTGTCCGACGCGTTGGGAACAAGCTCCCGCTCTTCTCGACGACCAGTTGACGTCCGGCGTCCACGCTGGCCAGTTGCCGCCTGAGGCGCTGCTCGATTCGGTGTATTTCGTGAAACCGGATGGCCAGCTGCGGCGACAGAAACACCCGCGTGAAGGGCATCAGGTCTCGCCGGTACCCGTACATCCGGGCGTGCTGGAGCATCGTGTCCATCTGCCCGACTTTGGGTTCGCGGAGGTAGTACGTGACGAGGCATCCGCGTTCGGATAACGCGGGCATCCCACTGATCTGAAAGCGAAAAGCGCGATCGAAGTGGCCATCGAGCTGTGAGAAACTGGAGTTCTCTACGCTACAGGAGCCCACAACCAGATGGCCGCGAGCATGATCCCAACTG
>CAINDO010000086.1 GCA_903847385.1 uncultured Myxococcales bacterium | reverse complement strand
GCCGCCGTGCGCTCCACCCAGGCGCGGCCGGCGCGGGCGAGCGTGGCGCGGAGCGCGCGGTCGGTCAGCACGCGGCGCAGCTCGGCGTCCAGCGTCTCGGGGGTGGTCACGACCGCCGGGTGGCCCTCGGTCGCGGCGCCCGCCCCGGAGAGCACGGCGCACCCGCGGACCAGGGCCTCGTGTGCGCGCCGGGTGGGCGCCAGGAGCGGCCCCTCGGCGAACACGTCCGCCTCGGTCAGCTCGTCGAGCAGCGCCACGCGGGGCAGGGCGTCGAGCACGCGCAGCTCGAAGCGCACGCCCGCGCCGCGCAGCCGTTCGAGCGCGGCGAGCAGGAGCGCGGTGCCCTCGGCGGCGGCGTCCAGCGGGGCGACGACCACCCGCGGGACCTCGCGTCCCGGCAGGTGCATCGGCGCGTCCCGCAGGTCCACCGGAGGCGGCAGCGCGTCGAGGGCGCCCGGGGGCGGCCAGGGCTGGGCGTCCGCGCCGATCTCCACGGCGTGTCCGAGCGTGCGCAGGCCGGCGGCTAGCGCTTCAATCGCGCCCTCGGGGTCGTTCGGCCCCAGCACGAGCTGCAGGCGCTTCGCCGGCGTCGGCCGCGCGGGCTCGGACGCCGGCGCAGACACCGGCACCAGCGTGGGCCGCAGCCGCAGGAACTCCGGGTCGCGGCGCACGCGCTCCGAGGCGGCGGCGTACACGTCCCCCAAGAAGAGCGCCCGCGCGGCGCTCGTCTCGCGCAGCGTCCGCAGGCGCGTCAGCACGGCGGCGTGCAGCGTCGGCTCGAACTCGGGCAGCGTGGCGATGCGGGTGAGCACGAGCGCCTCGTCCGAGCGCGTCGGCGCGCTGGCGGCGGCCGTCAGGGCGAGCTGGAGCACACCCGGGGGCGCCGGGTCGGTCGCGGGTCGGGCGCGCACGGCGGCCAGCGCGAACTGACCGGCGGCGGCCGCGTCCCCCTGCGCCACGGCCAGCTCGGCCTGCGCCTCGTAGAGCCAGTGCGGCGCGCGCCGCAGGCGGTCCGGCGCGCCGAAGGGGTCGACGGGCGTGCCCAGCGCCCGCGCGGCGTTGCGGAAACACTCCAGGGCATCCGGCCCGCTGCCCAGCGCGCGCATCACGGTGCCCGCGGCGAACCAGAGCTCGGGACAGTCGCCGTGCCGCTCCAGGAGCGGCAGCGCGCGGCCCAGGGACATCTCGGCGGCCTCGCCCGTGGCCGCGGCGAGCTCCAGCAGCACGCAGGCGGCGTCCAACATGGTGCGGCGCTCCCAAGGGCGCGTCCGGGGGCCGAGCAGCTCCACCGCCCGCGCCAGGCCGGCCCGCGCGCCGCCCAGGTCGCCCTCGCGCGCCGCCGCCAGACCGCGCAGCGCCCAGGCCACGCCGCCCTCGGCGATGGTGGGCAGGGGCGCGTCCTCGGGGGCCGGCGGGGCGTCGACGATCAGGCCGTGAAACGCGGTCGCCTCGTGTCGTTCGGGGCGGATCTCGCCGGGCGGGGCCGGGGAGAAGCCCGGGCGCCCCTCGCGCAGATCCAGCGCGCGGACCTCGGCCCAGGCGCCCTCGGGCCGCACCACGAGCACGTGCCGCGAGCCGGACACCGCCGGTGCGACGCCCAGCCACCGCTCGCCGCCCTCGCGCAGCCACACGGGCGCCGCCGGGGCCGCCGCGACGACCGCGGGCCAGTGCTGATGCGAAGGCACGGTCGGGTCGAGCGCCACGAGCGTCGCGGTCAGGCCCGTCGGCGCCGGGCCCACGTGCCCGACCACGGCGAACGGGGCCGCCGCCACGGCCGCGCGCTCCTCGGGCGTGGGCGCGGCGACGAGGCGCAGCAGGAGGCCGGGGGTCGGCGTGTCGGCGTGATCGCTCATGGTCCGCCAGCATCCCCCGGGGGCCGGGGCGCGGCAAGATCGTGAGCCAGCTCAGTCCCCGAACGCCCCGAACCAGGCGAAGTAGGCGAGCAGCAGCCCGCCGATCACCGAGCCCACGCCCGCGCGCTCGGCCGGCGGCGTGGACTTGCGGTCGATGGTGCGATGCAACACGGGCATCGCCGCCAGCAGCAGCCCGATCAGCAGCACCCCGAAGCAGAACACGCGGAACACCGCGCTGCCCACGGCGTCCAGCAGGCCCCCGTGCCGCTCGATCCAGAGATCGACGCTGTCCAGGTCCACCCCGAACACGACCAGCACGAGCCCGATCACGAAGAACACCGCGCCCAGGCCGCCCACGACCTGCGCCAGGGCGCTCTGCGGGCGGAACCGCTCGAACGGCGTCATCGCCGTGACCAGGACGCGCCGCAGAAACGAGAACAGGCCGCCCATCAGGGCCCGTCCGAGTCGCACTCGAGCCAGATCCAGGTGCGGTCGAAGTCGCCCGCGGCCAGGTCCGCCGCGGTGATGAAGTACGTCAGCGAGCTCGCCTCGCCCTCGCCCCAGATCACGTCCGCCAGCGGGTCGGCGTCCACCGAGAGCAGGGGGCGCCAGGGGCCGGCCTGGCCCGCGGCCCGCGCGACCTCGGCGGAGGACCCGGACTCACCGAGCAGCCGCGCGCCCGCCAGGCCGGGGCGTGGCGCGTGCACGAGCGCCGCCGTCGCGCGCTTCGACACGCCGGCCCGCGGCCCGCAGAGCCGCCCCACGAGCCGCCCCGAAGCGCCCGAGGGCCCCGCGGCGTCCGGGTGCGTGCGGGGTCGCCAGCGGCTCCGGTCGCCGGTCAGGTGCACGACCTGCCAGCCGCCCCGGTCGCCGCCGTGGGTGCCCCAGGGCTGCCCCACCGCGTCGTAGAAGAACTGCAGCACGCCGCGCGTGGGCAGCGCCTCGTCCCCGCAGTCCGCCAGGTCGACCTGCGCCACGAAGGCCATGCGCAGGCCGCCGCGCGCCGGCCAGGTCCATTCGGGGGGCACGTCCGGCTCACCGCCGAGGTGCGTCGCGCCGGGGGTCGTGATTTCGCTCAAAACGGCTCCTCGGGCGGGGGCTCGAAGCCGCCGCCGCCTTCCCAACTGCCGCCGGGATCGCCCCAGCCACCGGAGCCGCCCCAGCCGCCGGACGCGCCGGAGCCGCCCCAGCCGCCGGAGCCGCCCGAACCGCCGGACCCGGACCCACCGGAGCCGCCTTCGCCCGAGCCGCCGGACCCGCCGGCGCCCGAGCCACCGGAACCGCCGGCGCCCGAGCCGCCGGACCCGCCGGCGCCCGAACCGCCCGAGCCGCCGAATCCGGACCCGCCGGACCCGGATCCACCGGACCCCGACCCGCCGGACCCCATCATCTGCCCGCCGTTGCCGGGCATCTGCCCGCCGCTGCCGGACATCTGGCCGCCAGCGCCCTGCATGCGCTCGCGCTCGCGGTCCTGGTAGCGTTTCCGGCTGTCGTCCATCGCCGGGTCCTCGCAGCGGTCCGTGTCCTTGCAGGCGTCCCACGCGGCGTTGCGGCGGCGGACCTCTTCGTCCTCACCGGCGTTGAGCGGCGTGGACTCGAAGACCTTCTTCACCACCCACCGGCAGGCCATGCCGGCGATGCCGGGCGTCACGCACTGCAGCAGGCCCGTCTGCTGGACCTCGAGCTGCAGCGACCCCATCACGGTGGAGATCAGCAGCACCTGCTCCTCGGCGGGGTAGCGGTAGCCCAGCGTGAGGAACGCCGCGACGGCGTCGGACGCGGTCGCCGCGCAGTCCCCCGAGACGAACCCCTGGTTGGGGTCGTCGGCCACGCCGAAACAGCGCGCGCCGCTCTGGAACTCGACCAGACCGCCCGTACCCGGCGCGATCTCCGGGGCCGTCGTCTCCGCCGAATCCTTTGGAACGTTGGCGCAGGCCGCCAGCGCCCCCGCGCAGAGCACACCCCCCAGGCCCCGAAGGACCGCAGCTCGAAGCATCGTCACCTCCCCCGCGAAGACCGCGGGCACGCCGCCATGTCACACGACGCCGCCCCGCGGCGCAAGTCGAGGGCGCCCCGCTTGCCCCGCCGCCGGCCCGTATCGTACAAGCGCGCGATGCCTTCTCCCGAAGACCGCCGCGAGATCGTCGATCCGGAGCTGCTCGCGCGGCTGGCGCATCTGTCGTTCCGCGCGCAGCGCCTGGCCGAGGGCGTGCTCTCGGGCATGCACAAGAGCCCGCACCACGGCGCCAGCGTGGAGTTCGCCGAGCACCGCGAGTACGCGCCCGGCGACGAGCTGAAGCACATCGACTGGAAGGCCTACGCCAAGTCGGACCGCTACCAGATCAAGCAGTACGAGGACGAGACGAACCTCCGCAGCTTCCTGCTCGTCGACACCTCGAACTCGATGCAGTACGGCGAGGGCGCCGAGAGCAAGATCACCCGCGCGGCCTTGTTGGCGGCGGCGTTGGGCTATCTCCTGCTCCGCCAGGGCGATTCCGTGGGTCTTCTGACCTTCGGAGATCGTCTGGGGACCTACATCCCGCCCCGCGCCCGGCCGGACCACTTCTGGAACCTGGTGCACACTCTGGAGCGCGCGCCGGTGGGCGGCCCCACGGACATCTCCCGCGCGCTCTCGCACATCGCCGAGGTGGGCGGCCGCCGCGCCGTCGTGTTCCTGTTCTCGGACTGCCTGGAGTTCGACCTCAAGTTCGTCTCGCTCTGCCGCCAGTTGCGGCGCCGGCGGCACCACGTGCAGGTCTTCCAGGTGCTCCACCCGGACGAGGTCGAGTTCCCCTTCGAGGAGCTCACGCTCTTCGAGGAGCTGGAGTCCGCGCAGACGGAGCTGGCCGACCCGCGCGGCATGCGCGCGCAGTACCTGGCCGAGATGCAGGCGTTCTGCGACGACATCCGCAAGCGCCTGCTCGAGGGGGACGTGGGCTACCGCCGCGTGCTCACCACGGAGCCCGCCGAGCCGCTCTTGCGGCAGGTCGTGGGCGGCGGGGGGCGCTGAGCCGTGGGGTTCCTGTCGCCCGCCCTGCTCGTGGGCCTGCTGGCCACGCTCATCCCGCCGATCATCCACCTGATCCACCGGCGCAAGGCCGTGCACGTCCGGTTCCCCGCGCTGGAGCTCATCCGCCGCGCGAACAAGAAGACGGCCCGCCAGTTCCGCGTGAAGCAGTTGATGCTCATGCTGGTGCGCAGCCTGCTGTTGGGCGCGCTGGCCTTCGCCATGGCCCGCCCCTACTTCAGCCGCGAGGCCGAGGGCGTGGCCGGGGCGAGCGAGTCCGGCGGCACCACGGTGCTCGTGCTGGACGCGAGCTGGCCCATGGCGGCCGAGGTGGACGGCGAGCCCCTGTTCGACCGCGCGCGCCTGCTCGGCGGCCGCGTGCTGGACGCCCTGGGCAGCACGGGTCAGGCCGCCCTGGCCGTCGCAGGCGACAAGGTGATCGTGCCCATCGCCGAGCCCACCGCGGACCTGGGCGCCGTCCGCGCCCGCCTGGACGAGGCCAAGCCCTCGTCGGCCTACGGCACCATGGGGGACGCGGTGACGCGCGCCTACGAGGTCCTCGCCGCCGCCCCGCCCGTGGGCGGTCGCCGCGTCGTCGTGCTGACCACCCCCGCCGGCGCCACGAGCCCCCTGCCCCAGCCCCCCGCCGGCAGCGACATCCAGCTTCTGCCCATCGACGCCGCCGAGGGCCGCGCCGTGGCCAACCGCAGCATCGTCGACGTCGCCCTGCGCCCCGCGCCGGACGTCGGCCAGGGCATGTGGCGCATCGACGCCCGCGTGGCCAACTACGGCACCGAGCCCGTCGAGCGCCTGCCCGTACACCTGGAGATCCAGGGTGAGGTCGCCGTGCGCGGCTTCGTGACCCTCGCGCCGGGCGAGTCGGCCGTGAAGACCTTCAACGCCGAGGTCCCCGGGGACGCGCCGGCCCAGGCCGCCGTGGTGCTGGAGTCGGACGCCCTGGCCACGGACGACCGCGTCGCCTTCTGGCTGCGCCCCGCGCCCCAACTGCGCCTGCTGGCCGTGAACGGCGACCCGCGCCCCACGCCCCAGCGGGACGAGCTCTACTACCTGGAGCGCGCCGTCGGCCCGGGGACCGAGGTCGGCGCCCGCGTGAAGCTCAAGGTCATCCAGCCCGACCAGATCACCGCCGAGGTCCTGGACGAGGCGGACGTGGCCCTGCTGGCCAACGTGGGGCGCCTGTCGCCCAACGCCGGCATCGCCCTGTCGAGTTTCGTGCGCAGCGGCGGCGGCCTGCTCATCACCATGGGCGACCAGGTGAATCCGGCCTCGCTGAACGAGCGCCTCGGGCCCCTGCTGCCCCGGGCCCTGCGCGAGGCCCGGCAGTCCGGCGACGCGGCCGCCAGCGCCGAGGGCCGCGACCGCCGCCTGGCCGCGCCGGCCCTGTTCGAGCGCGCGCATCCGATCCTGGAGCTCTTCCCGGACCCGTTCCGCTCCAGCCTCTCCCGCGTGGGCGTGAACAAATACATGCTCGTGGACCCCGCGCCGGACGCCACCGGCGAGGTCGTCATCGGCCTGGACGACGGCGCGCCCTACCTGCTCACCAAGTCCCTGGACCAGGGCCGCGTGGCGCTGCTCACGGGCTCCATCGACCGCGACTGGGGCGACCTGCCCATCCGCCCGGACTTCGTGCCGCTGATGCAGCAGGTCTTCCGCTACCTCACGCGCCTGAGCGCCGGCGAGTCCTCGCCCGGGATCGTGGGCCGGCCCGTGCCCGTGCCCGTGGACGACACCCGCGTGACCCGCGTGTCCGTCCGCGCGCCGGATGGCCGCCTGCAGAGCAGCGAGCGCCCCCTGGTCGGACCCCCCGCCGGCGAGGCCTGGACCTACAACGACACCCAGGCCACGGGCCTGTACACCGTGACCCCGGACCCGCCGCTGCCCGGCCTGGAGACCCTCCCCGGCTTCGCCGTGACCGTCGACCCCGCCGGCGCCGACCTGCGCGCGCTGAAGACGGGCCCCGACACGCCGAAGAACGCCGCCGGCACCGTCGAGGCCCTGGCGCCGCAGAAGCGCACGGAGCTCTGGCACGCCGCGCTCCTGGGTCTGTTCTTCCTGCTGGTGGCCGAGGCCCTGCTTTTGTGGCAGCGTCGGGGCGCCGTGAAGGCCACCGGGGCGCTCTCGCCACCGGCCGCCTGAGCCGCCGGCCCCTCTCGCACGTCCACCCTCGTCCAGCGACCACGCCTTTGACACACTCGCCCGCCGCCCCGCCCTCGCGCGCCCAGAGACTCCGCGCCGTCCTCTCCGGGCTTCTGCCCGTGGTGCTCGGCCTGATCGGCCTGCTCCTGCTCGAAGGGCGGCGCACCGAGGAGAGCCAGCCCTTCACGGCGCCCGCCGCCGCCGAGCCCCCGACGCGCCTTGTGGTGTTCTGGATCGACTCGCTCTCCATGGTCGACCCCGACCGCCCGGGCATGCTCACGCGCCTGCGGGCACGCATGGAGAAGCAGCCCAACTTGAGCGGCCCGGTGCGCGCCTGCGCGGACGCCGTGTCCGTGCCGTGTTTCACGGCCCTGATCACCGGGCGCGATGGCTTCTCGGCCTTCTCGCTCGCCCGCAACTTCGGCGGGCTCGACCAGGGCACGGACGGCAGCGTCATCGACGCCCTGCGCAAGACCGGCAAACGCTTCGGCTACCTGGGCGACCCCATCTTCCGCGGCCTGGCGCGCGGCTTCGACTACGTGGTGCTCGAACACGAGATGCACGACGTCGACTATGTGCAGCGCGGCTTGGTGGCGCTGGAGAGCGAGAAGCTCGACGCGATCATCATCCACCTGCGCGAGTCGGACAAGCTGAGCCACATGCAGGGGCCCGCGAGCCCCGAATACATCGCCGCCATGGAGGCCGCGGACGTGGCCATCGACGCCGCCGTGGAGAAACTGCGCCCCACGGACCATTGGGTCGTGCTCGGCGACCACGGCCACGAGGCCGACGGCCGCCACTTCGCCGGCCTGGACGTGCCCACCTGGGCGGCCTACTTCGGCCCCAAGTTCACGCGCACGCTCAAACACCCCATGGCCATCACCGACCACGCGAGCCTGTGGGCGTTCGTGTTCGGCAGCCGCTTCGGCCCCACCGGCACCTGGATGGACACCTACTTCGCCGGCGGCGAGCTCACGCCCCCCGAGGAGCTGCCCGAGGTCCAGAGCGGCGCGCCGCTGCCCATGACCAACGCCGCCGCCGTGCTCCTGGTCGCCCTGCTGGTCGCCGCCGGGCCCGGCACCACGCGCCTTTTGCGCCGCCCGAGCTGGATCGCGCTCGCCGGCATCGCGGGCCTCGTCACCCTCACCCTCCTGCTCGGCGCCGCCTGGGTCGAGCTGCGGCCCAACCTGGGCTGGCGCCCCCGAAGCTTCAACATCGGCGCCGGCATCGCCGCCGGCCTCATCGGCGCCGTGCTGCTTTACCCGGTCGCCGCCCGCGCCACCGAGGGCACGCCCGCCCAGGTCGACGGCGTCCGCGCCCACTTCCCCGGTCTGTTCATCGCCGGCGCGCTGCTGCTCGTCGCCCCCACCGTCTACAAGTACGGCGGCGTCGCCGCGGCGCTGGCCACCCTGCTCGTCGTCTTCGGCGTCGGTGTCATCCCCGCCCTGCGCGCCCGCGCCTACGGCTCCCTGGTCGCCTCGCTGCTCACGGTGTCCGTGATCTTCACCGTCTGGAACCCCGCCGTGCGCAACTTCGCCGTGCGCTGGTTCTCCTTCTATTCCGAGACCTTGGGCGAACACAGCGGCCTCGCCGCCCTCGCCCTCGCCGCCCTGGCCACGGGCGTCGCCGCCGGCCGCGAGCGCCCCCGCGCCTGGTGGATCGGCGGCGGCGTGGGCCTGCTCGTCGCCGCCCTGGCCGGCCTGCACATCCTGCCCGCCCGGGCGCTCATCCTGCCCTGCGTGGGCGCGCTGCCCGCCACCATCATCGCCCTGCGGCGGCCCGCCTGGGGCCCCGTGGCGCTCGCCTGCGCCCTGCCCGCGCTCGCCTTCTTCTTTGCCTTCGACGGCAGCCGGCTCGGCCCCATCGCCGCCGCCCTCGCCGCCTTCGCGCTCTGGCCCCTGGCCCGCCGCAACGCCGGCCTGCTCGAGCTCGCCGCCACCCAAGTGCTGATGGTCTGGCTGGCCTTCTGGGTCACCCTGGGCTGCCGAGCCAGCGGCCTCGACTTCCAGTACTTCTTCGCCTGGCTGAGCCCCGGCGCCGACCCCAAGGACACCTGGGCCGCCAACGCCCTGATGACCATCTCCAAGTACCTGATCCTGCCCGTGCTCGGCATCGTGCTCGCCCGCCGCCGCGCCGGCGACGCCCTCATCCAGGCCGCCCCCATCTCCTACGCGCTGGCGCGCGGGCGGTTGGCGCTGGTGCTGGTGTTCCTGGCGGCGTTCTCCGTGCAGGGGGCGGCGGCGGCAGGGCCGTTTGTCACGGCGGATGTGGTCCAGGAGGCCATTCTTTGGCTGCTGGGGTTGCTGGCTTTGCTTTGCGTGATGCTGAATCGGCCGGCGCCGGTGGGCCTTCGGGCGTAGGGCGGGGCGGCGGTGAGCTGACAACCGGGGCTCCGCTCTCGGCTTTCAGACTCTCCCGTGCCAGAAGGCTGGGCTTCGCTTCTGATGGCCGATCGCAAGGACGCGAACGTGGTCGTCGCATACGCGGTAGAAGACGCGATACGGGAAGCGACGGACCAGCCAAAGGCGGACGTCGCCTTCAATCGCTCTGCCGCCGAGCGGATGACTCGCGACGGCGTTGACCGCGATCTCGACCGCGTCCAAGAAGGCCACGCCGAGTCCCGGCCGCGCCCGTCCGTAGAAGGCCGCAGCTTCGTTCAGCTCGACCACGGCGAGTTCTTGAAAGACAACGCGGAGCGTCATCCGAGCCGAGCCCGCGCCTCACGGAAGACGTCCTCGGCAGCATGCGCGAGGGTCGGGTCGCGATCGAGTGCCGCGTCGCGGCGGAGCGCCTCATCTGCCCACAGGCGCTCGTTCTCCGCATCCGAGAGGGTGTCGAGGCTCTCGAGGAGCACTTCGGCGAGGCGCGCCCGCTCGGCCGGGGGCAACTTCAGCGCTTCGGATTCGAGGTCGGGCAGGTTCATCGGCCTAGTCTAGCACGGCGTTCGGGGCTGCCAAGGCGTTGCGGATTGCGGGCGTAGGTCGCGCGCCGCTGAAGGAGCGGCGCTGTGCCGCCGGTGCACCGCTTGCCGAAACGGTTCTGAGTGCAGAGAATGCGTTCGTGTACGACTCGAACACGACAACGGCACTCCTCGGGCGCTTCGCCGGGGCGGTCACCGAGGGCGGCCCATGGCACTGAATCTTCCCGATTGCCACGGCCCGAGCTGCGTCGTTTCGCTGCAGTCGCGTCCAGCGATGGCACGTCGTGGCGGGCGAGCGGTCGCATACGTGGCCCAGGTTTGGCGTTGCGACCGCTGCGCCGATCCCACCACCGGCGAGGCACCGCTGCAGTTCATGGATGCGCAGCTGATCGCCGCGAACGACGCCGCGCTTGCCGCCGAATGGCGTGCGAAGTACGGAGAGGACATCCCGGCGTCGGGACGCCCCGGGCGACCCACCGACGCGCGGAAGTCCGAGAGGGTCGCGGTGCTGCTGACGCGCGAGGAGCTCGAGCGCCTGGACGCGCAGCGCGGCGCGCGGAGCCGCTCGAAGTTTCTCCGAGAGGTCGTTGCGAATTCGCTCGGTGACCCGTCGCACTCTCGGTGAGCAGGCGGGGAGGCCCGCGTCTCACC
The DNA here is from genome assembly GCA_903847385.1 of uncultured Myxococcales bacterium. GTDB lineage: Bacteria > Myxococcota_A > Bradymonadia > UBA7976 > UBA1532 > CAINDO01. Next base: position 1,976 of record CAINDO010000086.1, on the reverse strand, counting down.
GGAGTCGAATCTGTCGTCGGCCGGAGAGTGTGTGCGGAGAGACACGCCAACGCGGCGACCGAGCCGCCCACTTCGAACGGATGACGCCATGAAGTGCATCGCGTGTGGTGGCGGGACCATGACCTCCGCTCGCGAGGACCGGCCGTTCGTGGACCTGCCGGATGTCACGCTCGTCGGCGTGTGGGTGCACCGCTGTTCGGCGTGTGGTGAGTACGAGGTCGAGATTCCGAGGCCCGCGGCGCTCGGCCGCACCATCGCGCTCGCCCTGGTCGAGAAGGCCGGGCCGTTCGAGGCCGCGGAGTTCCGCTTCCTCAGGAAGCGCCTCGACCTCTCGGCCGAGGAACTGGCGCGCTACCTGGCCGTCGACAAGGCCACTGTCTCGCGGTGGGAGAACGGCCGCTCGCCCGCTCCGGTGGCGGTCGACCGCGTGGTGCGCGGCCTCGTGCGGGATCTCGAGCCCGTGCCGGTGGGGGTCCGGGCGGCCGTGCCGCGATTGGCGGGGCTCAGCGTGTCGGGCCCGATGAACTTGCGAGTGCGGAATGAGGAGGGCGGGTGGGCGGTTGCGGCGTAGCGGGCAGTGCCGGCCGCCAGGTGGGGTGGGTCAGGTAACAGCGCTGCTCAGTTGCGAGGCCGCCGAGGCGCAGCGGCGGCGGACTCGTGGGCTGCAGCAGCGAGTTAGGCGTGACGCGACGCACCGCGCTTGCCCGAATTCGCTATGCCTCAGGCGATGGAGGCGGCGGCACCCCGCCCACGGCTGTCGCGGGTGGGGCTGGCGCTTTGAATGGACGGAGAAGGTGCTTCGAGAACGGGTCGGCGCCCACCTGTGGGCGTGCGTAGCGTTCCCACGCGCGATACTCTTCGTCACCGAGTACGGTGCGCACGATCCTGATGATCGCCCGTTTTTCCCACATGTCCGCCCTGTCAAAGTAGCCGCGAATGTCAATTGCATCTGTCCGGGTGAGCAGGCCACACTCAGCCAAAGACACGAGCGCGTCAAAGCTGCTGCGCCCGACGTACGCGCCCGCGTCGCGTGGCATCGAACGAATCTGCCTCATGAGCGCAACTTTGCTAGCATAGTGCTTTGTTCCCAAGACTTTCAGGATATTCACCTGATGGGACTCGGGCAGGCTTCCACCTGCATTGAACATGAAGCCGGCCAACTCATTTGAAATCGCGCTGCAAACGGCGGCCGGAATCTCCTCCGCATTCTGTAGCAACAAGTCGCAGAAGTAGTCGATGAATGGTGGGCAGGCGCGCAGGAGCTGCGCTGCGCGCTGGAGTTCTGTCCACTCTTTTTTCGCCACGACGACCTTCAGCGCGCCACTGAAGGCTTCCGGGTCGATCACATGCTGGTCCGCGAGGCCCCGAATAAGATCCGTCGCCGACAGCGCCACCAAACCCGGCAGGTCCTCAACCTTGGGAGGCACAAACCGTCGAGGGACACGTCCATAGCCAATGCGCGGCACGAACCCTCTCGGCGGGACTGGCGACGCCGTTGCCGCGGTGCCGCCAGCAACTGCAGATGTTGCGACCGGGATAGAGGCCGCGCGAACCTGAGTCTTCAGACCGTTAAGTGTGTGTCCGTCGATCGCGAGTCGATGCATCAGTTGATAGAGCCAGAACTGAGCTGTCGCGGCGTCTCCTGCGAAGAATCGATAGTCGTCCACAAATCGAATGAAATTCGCGCCAATCGACCGAAGATGCGCATCGATGTCAACCAGGGCGGCTTCGGCCAGAATCCTGCTGGCGTTGTTTCCTACCGGGAGTCCGTAGGAGTCTCGACGTGCCCAGTGAAGAAGCAGCTCATTGAGGCACGAGACAACCTGAGGATCGGCCATCCGCGTTCGGATAACGCGGGCATCCCACTGATCTGAAAGCGAAAAGCGCGATCGAAGTGGCCATCGAGCTGTGAGAAACTGGAGTTCTCTACGCTACAGGAGCCCACAACCAGATGGCCGCGAGCATGATCCCAACTG
>CAINDO010000085.1 GCA_903847385.1 uncultured Myxococcales bacterium | reverse complement strand
GCCGCCGCGACCGCGGGCGAGGCGCCGAAGGTCCAGCGCTGCAGAATCTCACCCAGGGCGGCCTGCTCGGCGGGCGTGGCCTGGGGGCCGCCGGGCGCGTCGGGCGCCTCGGGTTCGGCCGGCGGCGTCGCGGGCAAGAGCGCGGTCAGCGCGTCCAGCACGGCATCCCGCGAGCCGGCCGGATCGGCCTCGACCTCTGCCCGCGAGCGGCCCGTGAGCAAGGTCAAGGCCTCGGGGCCGTCGAGCGTGCCGCCCGAGTCCGAGCCGAGGCGGGCGAGGAGCGCGTCCAGGCCCGGGAGCGCGCGACCCATCGCCTGCGAGGCGTCCCCCAGGGCGGTCTCCATGCGGTCGGCGCCCGTGGAGAGCACCGCGCGATAGTGGGCGAGGGCGACCGCCTCGGTGACCTCGTCCGCCGCCCACGCGGCCAGGTCGACGCGGGCCTCGCCGGCGTCCAGATCGGCCACCCAGGCGGCCCCCGGGGCGTCGGCCCCGAGCCGCGCCGCGGGCGCACCGGCCGGCCGCAGGAAGAAGCGCCCCGAGACGGGGGCAATCCACAGGCGGAGGTCGGGGGAGTGCGGCTCGGACATGGCTGGGGACCCGGCGTTGAGAGCGCAAGACGCGGACCCGAAATTCGACCATGCGGGGGGGGCGGGGTCAAGGGGCACCGGGGGTTTCGTCACCCGGCCCCCCGACGGCGTCAAACCCCGGCGGCGATCAGCTCGGCGACGGCCTGTCCGCAGGCCTGCGTGCCCAGGTCACCGCCCAGATCCCGCGTGACGCGGTTCTGGTGGATGGCGGTGCGCACGGCGCGCTCGATCTCTCGGGCGGCGTCCGTGAAGCCCAGGTTCTCGTACATCATCGCGCCCGTGAGGATCATGGCCAGGGGGTTGGCCGCGTCCTTGCCGGCGAGCGGCGGGGCCGAGCCGTGCACCGGCTCGAAAAGGCTGACCTTGCCCGGGTGGATGTTGCCGCTGGCCGCGAGGCCGAGGCCCCCCACCAGGGCCGCGCCCAGGTCGCTCAGGATGTCGCCGAACAGGTTGCACGTGACGATCACGTCGAAGTCCTGCGGGGCCCGGACCATCTCCATGGCGAGCACGTCCGCGTACAGATGACGCGGGGTGATCTCCGGGTACTCCTGCTGTACGAGCTTGAACACGCGCTGCCAGAGGCCGTGGCCGTACGTGAGCACGTTGGCCTTGTCGCTCATGCAGACGCGCTTCTTGCCGTTCTTGCGGGCGTACTCGAAGGCCGCGCGGATGATGCGCTCCACCCCGAGGCGCGTGTTCACGTCCTCGTTGATGGCGATCTCTTCCGCGGTGTCCTTCTTGAAGTTGCCGCCCATGCCCGCGTACAGGCCCTCGGTGTTCTCGCGGAAGATCACGAAGTCGATGTCTTCGGGCTTCCGGTCCTTCAGCGGGGTGTGCGCGGGGTGCAGGAGCTGCACGGGTCGCAGGTTGATGAACAGATCCAGCCGGAACCGCATGCCCAGGAGGATGTCCTTGGCGTGCGCCATGTCCGGCACCCGGGGGTCGCCCAGGGCGCCGAGGAACACGGCGGCGTAGTTCTGCTTGAAGTCCTGGAAGGCCGCCTCGGGGAGCGTGACGCCCTCGCGCAGGTACTTCTCGGCGCCGAAGTCGTACCAGTGGAAGTCGACCGGGAGGCCGTGCTTCGTAGCGGACTGCTCGAGGACACGCACGGAGGCGCGCGCGACCTCGGGGCCGATGCCGTCGCCGGGGATGACGGCGATGAGGCGGTTCGTCGACACCGCGCTCACTTCTTGAAGCTGCGGATCTTCTTCACGAGCTCGGCGACGACCTCGGGCTTGGTCTCGAGGTCGGGGTTCGGGGGCATCAGGGGGCTGAGGCCGACGGCCGGACCACCCTTGACGATCGCCTGGCCGATCTTCTCGTCCGTCGTGGCGGCCTGCCAGGCGGCGTCCGAGTAGTTGCGGGGCTTGGGGTTCAGGGCGGCGGCGGCGGGGCCGTTGCCGCTGCCGTCGGCGCCGTGGCAGGTGGTGCAGCGCTGCGTGAAGATCTCCGCGGCCGGGCCGGCGGCGTCGCTGGCGGGCGCGGCGGCCTGCGTCGCGGCGGCCGTGGGGGCGGCCGTGGCGGGGGCCTCGGTCTTCGGCGCGGGG
>CAINDO010000084.1 GCA_903847385.1 uncultured Myxococcales bacterium | reverse complement strand
GATTCCGCCGGGCCGTCCTGGCCCGGGGAGGACGCTGAAGAAGTCCATCCTAGGACTTCTACAGCCCCGCTGCGCCGAAGTGAATTCGGCTCCGCTCCCGGAATCATTCGGCTTTTTCAAAGCCTCGGTGATTCCGCCGGGCCGTCCTGGCCCGGGGAGGACGCTGAAAATTCAGTCCACCCACGGCGCCCCGGGCAGTGCCGGCGCGCAGGCGACCGCGTAGACCGCGCCGCCCTCGCGGGCCAGGAACGGCCCGGCGCCGAACTCCATCGTGCCCGCGGCCATGCGCTCGGCACAGTAGGCCCACACGGTCGTCGCCGGCTCGCCCGTGAGTGAGGCCTCCCACCACCACCAGGTCCGCTCCCTGTCCCCCTGCGCGATCTCTGCCAGCGACGGCGACGCGAAGGGCCACGGCGTCGCGGCGTCGAGGTCGGCCGCCGAGGGGTCGGTCGGGAAGCCCTGGCGGGGCTCGACGACGCCGAGTCGCAGACGCGGGGGCGGGTCCGCGGGCGCGAGCCCCGTGGCGCCCGAGCGAGCGCCTTCGATGATCTCCCGGAGGCCCACGGCCAGGGGGGTCAGCGAGGGCGGCACGTTCCCGAACTCCGCGTCGCACCGCGGGCCGAAGGTCTGGTCGCCGATGGTCTGGTGCGCGCCCTCGGCGGTCACGAGGTTCAGGCCCAGGAACGTGCACTCGCTGCCACAGAGAGTGCAGGTGTAGCGGCTGGGGGCCAGCAGCACCGGGCCCGCCGTGTCGAGCGCCCCGAACACCGCCTCGGCGGTCGCCGGGTCGAGCGTGCCCGTCCAGAGGCGCCCCGGGTCGAAGGTCCCGCCCGGTGTGGAGATCGCCCGCAGCAGGACCCAGAACTCGCCCGTGGGGCGGAGCTCGAGCGCCGGCTCGCCCTGCCCCTGAAAGAAGGTCTCCGACCAGCCGTAGAAGCCGCTCGGAAACGCGCGGAACTGCAGGCTCTCCCAGGCGAGCGGCGCTGCGGCCGCGTCCGGTGTGTCGACCCGGGCGTCCGGTGTTTCGACCCGGGCGTCCGGCGCGGCGACGGTCGACGCCGGGTCCGCCCGACAGGCGCAGAGCGCGCCGGCGAGGGCCACGACGAACGCGCCGGGGCTCGGGATCTTCGCTCTCGTCGTCGCCATGTCGGACGCCTCTTCGTCGGATGAAATCCGACGGTCCGCGCTTCTCCCGTCCAGGTCAAGCCGGGCTCTCGCGCGCCTTGACGCGCCTGCCCGCGAGGAGGAGCCTGACGCCATGGTGCCACACTCCAACGCGGCGCCTTCGCCCAACGATCTTCGCGAGCCCCTCCGGGACCTGGCGCATCGCATCAACGACGCCGAGCTGATCGTGGCGCTCGATGGGCGCATCCTGGACGCGAACGACCGCGCTTGCGCGCTGTACGGCTACTCGCTGGAGGCGCTCCTGGCGCTCCACATCTCCGATCTTCGTGCCGTGGAGACCCACCCCGACATCCCCCGACACATGGCGGAAGCCGCCGCCACAGGCGCGCGCTTCGAGACCTTCCACAGGCGCAGCGACGGGTCGGTCTTCCCCGTCGAGGTCAGCGCCCGGGCGTTCGAGGTGGGCGGCCAGCGCCATCTGCTCGGTCTGGTGCGCGACCTCACGGCCCAGCGGCGTCGAGAGGCCGAAATGGGCCTGCTGGCGAGCATCACGCGCGCCATGACGGACACCGTTTTCGTGACCGACCTCGACCTGCGCATCCTTCGCAGCGTGACGACGGTCGACACGCTGCTCGGCTACGCGCCTTCGGAGTTCATCGGCCGGCGGCCCTCGGAGCGGTTCGAGGCCGAGTTCCTCGACGACGACGAGGCCGAGCAGTTCACGCGTCTCCAGAATCACCAGGCCATCCGTGTGCGCCTGCGCCTGACGCACAAGGACCGCACGCGCCTGGAGGCCGACGCCACCGTGACGCCGATTCTGGACGCCGTCGGTGCGCCGTGCGGATTCGTGAACATCCTGCGCGACGTGACCGCCCGGCGGGACGCCGAGCGCGCGCTCCGGCTGAGCGAGGATCGATTTCGCTCGGTCTTCGAACAGTCGCGCGATGCGATCGCCCTCGTCCGTTCGGATCGTCGGGTCTTGGCGGTGAACGCGGCCGCGCTCGTGCTCTTTGGACGCACCGAAGCAGAGCTCCGGTCCATGGATCACCGGTCCCTCGTCGTCGGCGACGCCTGGTCGTCGGCCGTCGACCAGCGGCGGGAGACGGGCATGGTGGTCTCCGAAATGACGTTCGTCCGCGGCGATGGCACGACCTTTCTCGGGGAATACTCGTCCTCCGCGTTCGGAACGGACGGCGAACACACTCTGTATGCCACGACCGTTCGAGACATCTCCGAGGCGAGGAGACTCACGGAGGCTGTTCGAACCAGCGAGGGCCACCTTCGCGCCGTCCTGTCCACCATGGCCGAGGGCGTGGTCGTGCAGGACATGCAGGGACACATCGTGACCTGCAACGCGGCGGCGGAGCGCATCCTCGGCCTCACGCGTCAGCAGATCGAGGGCCGGACCTCGCTGGATCCGCGGTGGCGCGCCGTCCACGAGGACGAGCGGCCGTTCCCCGGCGACGAACACCCGGCGCTGGTGACGCTGCGCACGGGCGAGCCGCAGTCGGGCGTCGTGATGGGTGTCCACCTGCCCGACGACTCGTTGCGCTGGATTCTCATCTCCACCGAACCGCTCCAGATCGAAGGGACGGCGGAGCGCCTCGGCGTGGTGGCGACCTTCACGGACATCACCGAGCGGCAACGGATGATGCGTGCGCTCGAGACGCTTCGGTCTCGCCTCGCGTTCGCGTTCGACGGCGCCGAGGACGGGGTCTGGGACTGGAACGTCGAGACCGGCCACGTCGAGTTCAGCCCCCGCTGGGCCGCCATGATCGGCTACACCGTCGAGGAGATCGAGCCCCACGTGGGCGCCTGGGAGCGGTTGGTCCACCCCGACGACCTTTCCCGGCTGCGGCCCACGCTCGAGGCCCACCTGGCCGGAGACACACCGCAGTACGAGAGCGAGTTCCGCATGCGACACAAGGACGGTCGCTGGCTCTGGATTCTCGACCGCGGCAAGGTCGTCGCCCGGGACACCGACGGCCGCCCGCTCCGCGCCGTGGGCACCCACGTGGACATCACCGCGCGGCGCGAGGCCGAGGAGGCCCTGCGCGAGGCCCTCGCCGCCAACGAGCGCCTGGTCGCCGAGCTGCGCGAGGCCGCCCACAAGATCAAGACGCTGACCGGGTTCATCCCCATCTGCATGTTCTGCAAGAAGATCCGCGACGACCAGGGCTACTGGGAGCGCCTGGAGGCGTACATCTCGGCGCACTCCGACGCCAAGTTCAGTCATGGTCTGTGCCCGGAGTGTCGCAAAGAACACTACGGCGATCTGTGATGCACGCAGGGCCGACGCGGCCGGGAGGAGGCGGTTCACCCTCATGGAAGTCACCTGGCAAGCCATCACCGAGGCCTCGCTCTGGGACCTCATCAACGCGGCCGAAAACAGGATGGCACCGGACGTCGCGCGCTTCTGGGAGGTCATCCGGATCGATCCGGTGAAGTGGCGCCAACACCCCTGGGGCGACCTCGGCGGCGGCTTCTGGGTCGTCGCCGTGATCGGGTCCACGGTGGTCTGGTTCAGTGACATCGAGGACGGTTTCAACGTCTCGTCGCACGCGGGGTTCGAGGAGATTCGCGACTACGCGTGCAATCAGGACGACCTGGACGTCGCGCTGGTCCAACTGCTCCACCTGGTTCGCACGGGGACGCCGATCGTCGGACGCGCGTCCCCGCCCATTGCGGGGCAGTTCGCGGGCGGGTGACGCCTCGTTCGATCACCGTGACCCCCCTCACCACGCCCAGATAATCCCAACGTTTCTTTTGAAATCGGGGTCAATCGGCCGATAATCCAAACGATGTTTTCGATCACGACCCCCGCCGACCACGCGACCGCCCTGGGGGCGCGCGTGCGGGCGTTGCGGCTGCAGCGCAACGAGACGCAGGCGGCGCTCGCGGCGCGGGCCGGCGTCTCCACGCCCACGCTGGCCGCCCTCGAGGAGGGCCGGGGCACGCTGCTCACCCTCTCGCGCGTGCTCTACGCCCTGGGCCGCGAGCGCGAGCTGGATGCGCTCGTGCCCGCCGATCCGCCGCGCAGCCTCGACGAGGTCGTATCGCCGCGCCCGCGCCGCCGTGCCCGCTCATGAGCGACCGTCAGGGAACATTTCCAGCGCGCATCTCCGTGGGGCTCGACGGCCGCCCACTGTGCGCGCTCGCCGCGCTGACTCCGGCCGCCGAGGGCACGGCCCTGGAGTGGACGACCGAGGCCCTGCGCGACGCCGAGGACGCCGGCGCGAACCTGGCCGTCCGGCAGGCGCCGCTCCTGCCGGGCGTGCACCGCGTGGGCGGCCGCCGACCGGACGCGCTCCCCGGTTTCCTGGCGGACAGCCTGCCCGATGCCTGGGGGCGGCTGCTCACGGACCGCGCCGTGCGCCGCGCCGGGCTCGATCCCCGAGCACTCCGCGGCGTCGACCGGCTCCTGCTCGTGGGGGACGACGGCGGCGGCGCGCTGACCTTCGCCCCCGCCGTCACCGTCGCGGGCGAACACCCGCCCGGCGGGGGCGGCGGCCTCGACCTGGACGCCCTCTCGGCGGCCGCCCAGACGACACTTGCGGGGCGCGAGGCCGAGCTGGTCGACGAGCTCGCGCGGATGGGCGGCAGCGCCGGCGGCACGCGCCCCAAGGTGTTCCTGGCCGAGGGACCCGACGGCACGCTGCGGGGGGGCGCCGGCGCGCTGGCCGGCGACGAGGTCGGCTGGCTCCTCAAGTTCCGCGCGCCCGCCCAGGATCCCGCCGACGTCGGGGCCTGCGAGTTCGCCTACGCCCGCATGGCGCAGGCGGCCGGCGTCGAGGTCGCGCCACCGCGGCTCTTCGAGGGTCGGCGCGGCCGCTACTTCGGCTCGCGACGCTTCGACCGCCAGGGCGCGCGGCGCCTGCACGTGCTCACCGCAGCCGGCCTGCTCGACGTGGACGCCGCCGGCAGCGTCGGCTTCGACTACGCGGACCTGATCCGGCTCACGCGGCACGTCACGCGCGACGAATCCCAGGCCGTCGCCGCGTTCCGGCACGCCGCGTTCAACGTGCTCGCAAACAACCGGGACGACCACCTGCGTCAGTTCGCCTTCGTGCGCACGCCCACCGGCTGGCGACGCGCCCCCGCCTACGACCTGACCCACGCCGACGGCCCCGGGGGCGAACATACCCTGCTCGTGGGCGGTGAAGGCCGCGCGCCCGGGCGGGCGGCGCTCCGGCGCGTGGCCGCCGCCGCGGCCGTGGCATCGGGCGAGACCGAACACATCCTGGCCCAGGTCGCCGACACCGTGTCGCAGTGGCGGACCTTCGCCGCCGAGGCCGGCGTGGGTCGCACGAGCAAGGCGCGCATCGGTGCGGCGATCGAGGCTACGTTCAGCCGCTGACCCGCCGCGGGCGCATCCGGTCGGCCACACTCAGGTCGCGGCCGGGATCCGGCGCGTCGTAGGGCTCCAGGGCGATCTCGAACAGACCGTGGTCGAAGGGGCGCCCCGGCGCCGATGACACTGGCACCAGGCGCTCGCGCTGGCCGGCCTGGCGCAGCGCCTCGGCGCGGAACACACAGTAGGGGTTGTTGCCGGGCCGGCCGAACAGCGCGTGGGCGGTGAAGCTGCAGCCGGCGAGACACACCGCGGCGAAGGGACACGTGGCGCAGAACCCCCACAGATCCTCGACGGTGCGGGCGCGCGCGAACGCCAGGCGCGGGCTTTCGTTCCAGATCTCGGCCAGCGGGCGGTCGCGCAGGTGGCCGCCGATGTAGGCGTCGCTCTGCAGGCTCGGGCAGCCCTTCACGCCGCCGTCGGACTCGATGCCCATGACATACCGCCCGGCCTGGCAGCCGAGCCAGTGGTCGGCCCCCTGCGCGCTCGGCGAGCGCAGACGCGCCTCGCCGCGGCCGAAGTACCCCAGGTTGTTGCCCGGCATGATCAGGATGCCCGCGCGGAACGCCTGCGCCTTCAGGGCGGTCACGCGGTCTTCGAGCCCCGGCAGGTCCCAGGGCTGCAGCAAGAGCTCCGGGCGGTCGGCGGCGCGACCGAGGGGCGTGGTGATCTGCACCTGCCAGACCGTGATGCCAGCCGCGGCGAGGGTGTCGTACAGACCCTCGAGCTCGGGCAGGTTGGCGCGGTTCACGGTGGTGTTGGCGCCGATGCGCAGGCCGGCGGCGCGGGCGTTGTGCAGGGCCGAAAGCGCGGCGTCGAAGCTGCCGGGCACCGCGCGCACGGCGTCGTGGGTGGCCTGCAGGCCGTCCACGCTCACGGACACGCTGAACAGACCCGCGGCGGCGCAATCGGCGGCGAGTGCCGCGGTGAAGGCGCGCCCGCCCGTGGTGAGCGTGGGCCGGATGCCGGCGGCCCGCAGCGCCCGCACGATGTCCAGGAACCCCTCGTGCAGGTAGGCCTCGCCGCCGATGAGCACGACCTCGCGCGTGCGGGCCGCGGCGAGCTGCGAGACCACGTCCAGCGCCTCGGCGGTGGTCAGCTCTTCCGGACGCGCGGGGCCGGCGCGCGAGCCACAGTGGCGGCAGGCCTGATCACAGCGCAGCGTGAGCTCCCAGACCACGTACGCCGGGTGCAGGTCGCCCTGCAGCACGGGCAGGCGGCGGTCGGTCGTCACGGGCGCCGTCGGCTCAGGGCGCGGCGTCCGGCTGCGGGGCGCAGCGCGGCACGGTGCTGGCGTCCGCGGCCGGGGGGCACGCGTCCGTCTCGCACGCGGGGGCCGCATCCGCGGGGCCCGGCTCGCAGTAGGCGTCCGTGTAGTAGATGCCATCGTTCGGGCCGCCGCCGTAGCAGGCCATGAGCGTCATGGAGAACCCGGCCACGGCGGCGCGGCGGGCGACCCAACCGGCGCCGCGGCGTCGGGCGACCGGCGCGCTGGAGACGCCGGCGGCGCAGTGCGGGCAGGTCGAGACGACGGGCGGCACGAAACCACCGCAGGCGGAGCAGACGAGGAGTGCGTTCATGGCGCCGAGCGTAACCGCGCCGGCCGTCGGCGGGCAATCAGAGATGCAGCGCCTGGTCCGTCTCGGGGCGCAGGCGCGCCTTGATGGCGCGCAGGATGTCGAAGCGGGTGATGGCGCCGACGAGCTGGCCGTCCTCGACGACGGGCAGGCGGCGGAACTGGCCGCGCAGGAAGATGCCCGCGGCGTAGTACACGTCCATCTCCGGGGCGACGACCGTGACCGATTTCGTCATGTAGTCGGCCACGGTGCCCGCCGGGGCGTTGTGGTCGAACCCTTGCGAGAGCAGTCGCAGACAGTCCTTCTCGGAGATGATGCCGACGAGCCGACCGGCAGCGTCGACCACGGGCGCGCCCGTCACGCGGCGCTCGAGCAGGAAGTCGACCGCGTCGAAGATGTCCGTCTCCGGGCGCAGCGTGTTGACGAAGTGGTCCATGTATTCACGAACGAGCGGGAGCTTGGGCATGGGTTCGACCTCCGGGAACCGAACATAGCTGAAATCCATCGTCGCCGCCCGACCGTTGCGACGACCCCGCCCCCGGCCGCAGAATGGCCGCCGTGCGTTTCACGGTCGGCGAAGTGCGACGAGAAGAGAGAAGAGGTTTTCAGATGCGACACGACTCGATGGGGAGAGTGGCCGCGCTCGCGCTGCTGGCGCTGGCCGGCTGTGGCGACGACGGCGGTGGTTCGGCGTCGATCGACCCGGACGCGGCCGCG
>CAINDO010000083.1 GCA_903847385.1 uncultured Myxococcales bacterium | reverse complement strand
GGCCGGCCTGCGCGGCTCCGCCGGAGACACGCCGGGCCCGGCGCTCACGGTGGCCGCGGGCGCCGAACGCGTATGGACCTGGGGTCGCGTGGGCCTCGAGGCACGGGTGGACATCCCCGGCCTGGGCGCGCGTGCGCTGGCCGGGGGCGAGGCCGGCCTTTGGCGGGCGCTGGGTGTGATGTCGACGTGCTGGGCGCCTGGCCCCGTGGCCGCCTGCGCGAGCCTGGGGGGCGGCGCGCGACGCGCCACCGGCGACGGCTACGCGACCGATCACAGCGTCTGGTTCCCCGCGCTCGGCGCCGGTGCGGCCGTGACCTGGGACGTGCTCCGCCGCGAGCGTTTCGGCCTGCGCCTGGAGGCCGGCGCGTGGGTGCCGTTCGGCGAGACCCGACTGCGCACCAGCGCCGGCGACGCCTGGACGGCGTGGCCCGTGGCCCCGGCCGTGGGGGCGGCGTTCCGGCTCCCCTGACCCCTCCGTCCCCGCGTCGGACGCGAGCTTGCCCCCTCGGGCGATCCACTGATACGTAGTAGGCCTTCCCCGTACTCGATCGGCGGTCGATCGGCGCCCCCGAGCAGGGCGCGTTCGGTCCGGCTGCCCAGGGAGCCGCCCATGACGTGGTTCTTCCGCCCGGTCGTCGCCGCGCTCCTCGCCTTGGGCGCGCCCCTGTCGACGCTCGCCGCGCCGCTCGATCTGCCGGAGCCCGGCGCCCGCGATGCGGCCGCGGTCACACAGGCGCTGCAGCGGTTTGGGCAGGCGTTCAAAGCGAAACACCTGGCCGCGGCCGAGGGCGCCGCCCGGGATGCCTGGCTCGCCGGCGGCGGGACCGAAGCTCTGGAGGCCCTGGCCGTCACGGCGCTGCACGGGGGCCGGCTGCCCCGGGCGCACCAGCTCTACGTCGCGATTCTCGCTGAAGCGTCCGCCCCTGCGGACGTCCAGCGCCGCGCCGCCAACCAGCTCGGCGCGATGGAGCGACAGACCGGCGACCTGACGATTCGGGGGGGCGCGGACGGCGCGGTGGTCACCATCGACGGTGACGCCATCACCCGAGTGCCCCTCGTCGTCGCGCCCCGGGCGATGCCGGGACGCCGCGTCGTAACCGTAGGTGCCTACGAGACCACGGTCCGCTTCGCCGCCGGGCGCACGACCCAGGTGGTCGTGCCGGCGGGGGCCTCGGGCGCTGCGATCGTCGCCCCCGTCGTCCCCGTCGCAGCCGCCGCCGCCGCCGTTTCTGCCCCGACCGCCCTCGTCGCAGACGCGAGAGAACAGGGGGAGACCGCCGCCCGCGAGGCCGTCGCCGACGCGAGAGAACAAGCGGAGACCGCCGCCCGCGAGGCCGTCACCGCCGCGCGCGAGCAGCTCACCGAGGCCGCCCTCGCCCGCCCCGAGGTGCAGGCCGCCCTCGAAGCCCGCGACCGCGCCCTCGAAGCCCGCGACCGTGCGCTGAAGGCCCGCGCCGCGCTGGCGAAGCTGAGGCCCGAGCGCCTCCGCGAGCTCATCCAGAACGACCCCGAGCTGAAGCAGGCCCTCGCCGCGCTCACGGACGATCAGGCCGTGCTGCAGCAGGTGGCCCTGGCCATGCAATCCGGTGGCGGCGTCGAGGGTGTGGGGCGCCAGCTCGCGAACGACGCGCGGGTGCAGCGCGTGCTCGCCCGCCTGAAGGCGCTGCTGCTGGTCGAGACCGGTGTTCAGGAGGTGATCGAGTGAACCGCATCCCAGGCTCGGCCTCGGCGCTCGCCGGGCTCCTCTGCCTCCTCGGTGCGCTCGTCCTGTCTGCGTGTGTACCCGAGGGCGAGAACAGCGTCACCACGCGCCTCGTGCGCCCCGTCGTGGTGAACGTCTCCGGCGTCGTCGAGGACGCCGACACGCTCCTGCCTCTGGCCGGAATGCGGGTCGAGATCACCCAGCGAGCCATCGGCGGGGACGCGGGCCTGGTGGGCTCGGACGCGGCCACGGGGGTCGAGCCGGTCCTCACGGACGCGGCCGGCGCCTTCTCGCTCCCCTCGGTGGCGCTGGACGTCGAGCGCTGGGAGTACGGCGTGCTCGTCCGCGACGTCGCCGAGGTGCCGCGCTATCGCGACGCCGAGGCCGGCGGCGTCTACGCCTTCCGGGACCAGGCGGTCGTCCTGCCCGCGCTCCTGATGGTGCGCCGCGAGAACGACTACCGCACCGCGGTCACGGGCCAGGTCAAGGAGGCCGTGCGCAACGGCCAGCCCATCGCCGAGGCCCTGATCACCCTGGCCATCCGCGAGACGGGCGAGGTCCCCTTCAGCACGAAGACGGGGCCCGACGGCCAGTTCCGCTTCGAGGGCGTGCCGGCGCGCGAGTACGACATGGTCGTCAGCGCCGGCAACGCCCGCGTGGGCGCCGAGCCGCGCGCCTACGCGTCGGTCGAGCGGGTGGTCCAGGTGCGCCGCGAGGACGAGGTCCCGCAGCCGGGGTCGGGCCTGGTCGATCTGGGGCCGATCTTCCTGGTGGGCTCCGCCGAGAACGAGGACCTGCGCATCGTGTTGACCTGGGAGCGCGACCGCCCGGACGACGACCGACCGCCCGTCGATCTGGACGGTTACCTGCTCCTGCCGGACGGCACGTGCGACGTCAATCACCTCGGCGGCGGCGAGACGCCCCTGGCCTCGGCCGCGCTCTCCATCTCACCCCAGGGCGGCTTCGGCGCCGGCACCTGCTACTGGCCGGCCTTCCTCAACGGCGAGCCGGGGGATCCGGCGCGGGCCACCGTGGGCTATGAATCCCCCCTGCACATCGTCGAACACCCGGGGGGACCGGATGCGGCGCTCTACGGTTGCACCGACAACGCGGACGCCGAGGCCCCGGGCGAGGGCCAGCCGCGCCGCTGCGTGGTCGCCAGCCTGGACAACGACTCCAAGGACGGCTCGCAGCCCGAGGTCGTGACCTTCAACAAGGAGCTCTTCCTGCGCTCGTACCCGCAGGGGCTCGGCTACTACTACGACTACAAGATCAACGCGGCCGGCGACACGGTGCGTCACTATCCCGCCGGCGTCGCGGTCTATTCGGTGCTGCTGCCCGAGCCCGAGATGCCCGATCCAGCGGGGAACGACCTGGACAACATCAACGGCTCCGGCGCGCGCGTGGAGGTTTTCCAGGGCAACCAGCGCGTCGCCGCCTACGACGTGACCGAGATCGGCCTGCCCGAGGAGCTGCGGACCTGGACGGTGCTGCTCGTCGAGGTCGGCTTCAAGAACCCGAGGCCCCGAACGGGCGACGACGTGTACTTCCGCGTGCTGCCCTTCAACGGACTCGACGAGAACGTGAAGCCGGACATCTATGCCTGGGAGGACACGCGGGCGACGAGCGCCACCGTCGTCGGTCCGGACGGTGCCCAGGTCCCCAGCCCGATTCGGGACATCACCGCCGCGGTCGACGTCAACGGCCGGCTGGTCGTGGCCGGGAGCACGGCGTACCCCGAGGCGCCCCACGGTCTGTGGGTCCTCCGGCAGGAGCCCGACCGGCGCATGGGGTTCGTGCAGGTCCTGGCGGACACGGCGCCGCTCACGGCCCTGGCCTACGACAATGGTCGTCTGTACGGCGGGCGGCGGGGCGTGGTTCACGAGATCGGCGGGCCGATGCGCGACGACGGGGAGCCCCTCGGGGCCGACTGTGAAGACGAGGTCACGCTCCTCTACTCCACGAGCGTCGGTCTGTCGCGGACGCTCTTCGCCGGCACCACCGGGGGCCTGCGCCGCTTCGACGACGTCCGCCTGCGGTGCCCGCTGGTGGGCCAGAGCTCCGGGCGACTGCGGCAGGACGGGAGCTGCGCGGGGTACACCTGCGCCGGCATGGAGGACGGCGCGGCGTGTCTCCCTTGGGAGTGGAAGTGCGACGGCTTCTTCGACTGCGCCTCGGGCAGCGACGAGGCCAGCTGCGACGGCGACGCGCGCCTCTGCGCCGAGGGCGAGTTTCGCTGCGACTCGGGCCAGTGCATCGACGCGGCCTGGCAGTGCGACTTCCAGGCCGACTGCGCCGACGGCGAGGACGAGCGCGGCTGCAACCCCGAGGACTGCCCCGGCTTCGTGTGCGGCGGTCAGTGTCACCTGTACGACGCCGTGTGTGACGGTTACGTCGACTGCCCCGAGGGCATCGACGAGGCCGGGTGCACGCCGGATTGTTTCGGCATGAGCTGCGACGAGGGCGAGTACTGCGCCCCGCTCGAGGAGCTCTGCGACATGGTCGAACAGTGTCGCGACGGGCTGGACGAGCGCCTGTGCAACGTGCCGCCCTGCACCGGGCGACTGTGCGACGACGGTGCCTGCGCGCCTTGGGAGAATCTCTGCGACGGCAACTGGGACTGCTTCCAGGGCGAGGACGAGGCCCCCGAGCTGTGCGAGGGCGGGCTCTGCGAGGGCGTGCGTTGCGGCGACGAGGCGCGCACCTGCGTCCCCTGGGCGCAGGTCTGTGATGGCACCCCGCAGTGCGCCGAGAACGAGGACGAACAGAACTGCGACGGGCCGCCCTGCGAGGGCTTCGAGTGCCAGAACCGGGCCTGCATCCCCCGCGAGTACGCCTGTGACGGCGTGGACGACTGCCCCGACGCCGAGGACGAACAGGGCTGCGACATGCCCTGCGACGGCTTCCGATGCAACGACAACAGCTGCGCCCCGGCGAGCGCCATCTGCAACGGCGTGAACGAGTGCCCGGACGGCGAGGACGAGTTCCAGGACTGCGGCTCGCCCTGCGACGGCCTGCGCTGCGCCGACGGGAGCTGCGCGCCCCGCGAGTATCTGTGCGATCGCACGACCGACTGCCCGGACGGCGCGGACGAAGCCGAGGACCTCTGCCGGGAGGGCTGCGCCGGGCTCGACTGCCAGGGCGGTGCGTGCGCCCCGACGGGCTGCCCGGGTGCGGACGCCGCCCCCGACGCCGCCCCGAGCGCAGACGCCGCCCCGAGCGCAGACGCCGCCCCCG
>CAINDO010000082.1 GCA_903847385.1 uncultured Myxococcales bacterium | reverse complement strand
CGGTGATCAGGACCCCTGGAACGCGCGATCAGATTGCCTGGAACGGGTGATCACGTTCGGTGGAACGGGTGATCACGTTGCCGTGGAACAGGCGATCAGGTTGGTCTGGAACGGGTGGTCACGATGGCGTGGCGCCATCAAGCATCACGTCGACGGCGTCGACGGCGAGGGCGCGGACGCAGGCGGCCTCGACCCGGTCGGCGCCGAAGCGCCGCACCAGGCCGCAGAGGTGGCGTCCGCGACGCAGCCGCCCCCAGGTGAACGTGCCGGCCAGCAGCCGCCGGCAGTATTCGCCCGTCGAGGGACCGGCGGCGGCGGCCTCCTCGATGGTGCCCGCGACATCGCGAGTGGCATAGGACTTCTTGCCCTCCGGATAGTCGTCGGCGTGTGTCGAGCGCCCGCCAGGGGACTGCCTCGGGTGCGTTCGAAGCAGCACGCCTTTCTGGGAGATCCGCACCATCGCCTGGTCTGCGTGCACATCGACCTGCTCGCCCCGGTATCCGTCGGGCACCGAATACACTGCGCGCGCAAAAACGATGTGGTTGTCGCGCCCGACCTTGGCATCGCCCCGCTGGGGGATGTCATAGGGGGCGGTCGGCGCCGGCAGCAGGGCGGGTCGCTCCTCCGCCTCGAACACCTCGATGGGCCGCCGACGCGTCGTTCCGTGCAGCCGATGGCCGACCCGCTCGCACCATGCCTCGGCCGCCGTCTGCGCCTCCGCGAGGCTGCCGAACGTCTCGCCCGCCCAGAACGAGTCCCGCGTGTAGCGTACGGTCCGCTCCACTCGAGGCGTGTCTTTCGGGCTCTTCACCCGTGTCGGATCGGCCTCGAACCCACACGTCTGCGCATAGGCCAGAAAGTCGTCCGAGATGCGCGGGTTGAGCCGGTCCGCGGTCGTCACCGCCGGCTTCAGATTGTCTGGGACGACGACCCGGAACACGCCGCCGAATGCCCGCCAGGCGGCCTCGCAGCCGGCGATGACCGCCTGGAGGTCCAGGCCGTACCCCAGCCAGACGAACATGTGCCGCGAGTACACCGCCGTGAAGATCAGCGCCCAAACCGCCCGCCGCGAGCCGTCGGTCGCGTCGGTCAGCATGCCAATCTTGCCGAAGTCCACCTGCACCTCGTGCCCCGGCGCGCAGTCGTCGACCCGGACCGTCGGCCCCTGCTGCGAAAACCCCAGCTCCCGCGTCGCGAAGCGGTGCAGCGTCCGGTACGGCATCGGCTTGCCCGTGTGCCGCACCAGCAGCTCCTGCGTCTTCGTCAGGGTCAGCCCATCGGCCTGCTGCTTGGTCAGAAACACGCGGTTCGCCTCGCACCGTCCCCACGTCTCGCCGCGCTCCCCCGGATTCCCCGGGGCCCCCGCCGCCTCGACCGCCATCACCAGCGCGTCGGTCAGCTGGCCCTCACCATCCTCCCGCACCGGCCCGAGCTTGCACGCCCGCTCGATGATGGCCTGCGCCGTCTTCTGGTCCACGCCGGCCACGAAGCCCGCACGTCGCGTCCCGTCCCCATGCAGCCAACGCCGCAACACCTCTCGTACCTGCACCACGGACAACTCCTTGAACGCCATCGAAGACCTCCACGCACCGGCGAGGAGGTCAGGGTGAACCACTCCGCCCCCCGGCGAGGTGGTCCCATGTTCGTGGCCAAGGAGGTGGTCCGTAGTTCGTGGCTACGGGCCCCTCGAGGTGGTCCCATGTTCGTGGCGAACGACGACTTCGCTTTGAAGGGCAGGGGGTGAATTGCCGCGGCGGTGGCCGAGTTTCGGGATGAAGTCGGTCCCGCACTGGCCCGACTCCGGTGACCGGGCGCGCGCGGTGCCACCTCTGGAGGTGGCTCGGTGGCGCGGCCCGCTCCGGCGCTCGCTCCGACCCCGACCTCAGTGGAGCTGAGCTTGCTTGGACCGGCCGAGTCGGCAGCGGACCCCAGCGCAACGCCGGGGGCAGGGCACCCGGGACGCTTGCGGGTCGGTCACCCGGACCCCGAGCGCGCGCTGATGGCGCTCGGTGACGCTGGAGCTGTCCGCTGCACCGTGGGCGGTGCAGAGCGCTCAGTTGAGGGCGTTGGGGAGCGCGAGCGTGAAGGGGGCGATGCGCGCGTCGAAGTGGTCGCCCGCCTCGGAACGCATCTGGTAGCTGCCGTACATCGAGCCGACCGGGGTCGGCAACGGGCAGGCGCTGGTGTATTCGAAGGCCTCGCCGGGGCGCAGCGTGGGCTGCTGCCCGACGACGCCGTCGCCCTTCACCTCGCGGACGTCACCGGTGCCGTCCGTGATGATCCAGTGACGCGAGATCAACTGGGTCGTCTGTTCGCCCTCGTTGGCGATGGTGACGTGATAGGCGAAGAAGTAGCGGTCTTCTTCCAAGGCGGAGTGTTCGGGGACGAACTGGGCTCGGACGCGAATGCGAATGCCTCGGGTGACCGCCTCGGACATCGCGATCAGGTCGCGGGCTGGTACTTGACCGAGAGGATCTCGAGGGCCGACTGCGCGAAGCGGTCGTCGATCTCGAGGATGCGCTGCATCGCCTCGAGCATCGCGTCCTCGTCCTCCTCGACGTCGCCGCTGGACATGGCGATGTCGGCGGCGAGCACGTAGCACTTCTTCTTGAGGGCGGGCGTGGAGAGCTCACCGAGGGACTTGACGGAGTCCTTCAGCGAGGGGTAGCGGCGGAGGATCTTGACAGCGTCGTCGTAGACGTCGCTGAACTCCTTGCCGCGGAACTCGGGGAGCTGGGCGAAGTAGGCCTCGACCGTCTCCATCTCGGCCTGCTCGAAGTTACCGTCGGCCCCGCACATCAGCATCATGCCGTGCATGAGGAGGGCGTCGTCGGACGCCTTGCGCTGCGGAGTGACCTTGCCCGTGAGACGAGAGAGAAGACCCATGGATTCCTCCAATGTGATGAGTGCGGGTTGCGCGGCAAGGGGTTAGCGCACCGGCACGGGGGCGTCAAGCCGGATCGGCGCCGTGACGCCCGGCACCGGCGGCGAATCGGCCGGCACCGGCGCGGGCCTCGTCGAGGACGTTCCGCGCGTTCGAAATCTCTCTTCCGAAGGCCTCGAAGGCTTCGGCGCCGAAGTTCTCGTGGGCGGAGCGGCGGTCGGCGCGCAGGCAGGCCTGGGGCAGCGCGGCGATGCGCTCGGCGAGGGCGAGTGCCTGGGACAGCGCCTCGCCGTCGGGGACGAGGCGTTGGGCGAGTCCGATGGCGTGGGCCTCTTCCGCGTGGACGGCGCGGCCCGTCAGGATGAGATCCAGGGCGCGTGAGAGCCCGATGAGGCGAGGCAGCCGCCACGTGCCGCCATCGATGAGGGGCACGCCCCAACGACGGCAGTAGACGCCGAAGACGGCCGTGGTGTCGGCGACGCGGAGGTCCGCCCAGAGCGCGAGCTCGAGGCCGCCCGCGACGGCGTGCCCGCGGATCGCGGCGACGACGGGTTTGCTGAGCTCGAGGCGCGTGGGACCGAGCGGGCCGGGGCCGTCCGGCGCGATCCGATAGGACTCGCCCGCGGCGAGGGCCTTGAGGTCGGCGCCGGCGCAGAAGTCGTCTCCCGCGCCGCTGAGGACGGCGACGTGGCTGGCGGCCTCCGCCTCGAAGTCCAGGAACGCCCGCTCCAGCAGGATCGAGGTCGCCGGGTCGATGGCGTTGCGGACGGCGGGGCGGTTCAGGCGGATGTGCCGGACCGCGCCGCGCTGCTCGACGACGACGGCGTCCGGGCCGCTCACAGGTTCAGGGGCAGGTTGAAACGGATGGGATCCGCCCCGAACTTGGGGAACTTCAACGCCTTGATCTTCTGCTCGATGCAGGTGCCGACCGGCGAGCCGCGGAAGCGCGAGGTGGTGACCTGAGCCGCGGACACGCTGCCATCGCGCTCGATGGTGGTGGCCACGCTGAGGGTGCCCTTGAGGTCGGGCTGTTGCGCGCCGCAGGCCTGGATGCCGGCCCGGTTGGCGTCCACGACCCCCATGATGTCGTTGCGCGAGAGGGTCTTGGTGCCCGCGTCGCCGCCGGCGGGGGCGGCGGTCTTCGGCGCCGGGGGCGGCGCGGCCGTGGCGGGGG
>CAINDO010000081.1 GCA_903847385.1 uncultured Myxococcales bacterium | reverse complement strand
GACGGCCCCCCCGAGGGGGCGTTCGCTCCGCCTTCGGCTGCGCTCATGACTCCGCCCCCCATCCGCCGCCGGCGAACTGCAGCTGGATCTTCTGGCAGCGCTCCACGTACTGGCGCACCACGGCGTCCATGGGGTTGAGAGCCTGGCAGAGGGCGAAGAGGCGGGCGGCCTCGGGGATGGAGCGCGCGTGGACGGCGCGCACGGCCTGCTCGAAGGTGGGGCGGGTGGCGTCCTTGGCGGCGCGCACCAGATCCGGCTCGGCGGCGTAGATCTCGTAGACCGGGATCGGCGCGGCGCGGCCGGGGATCTGCACGTGGTCGAGCATGCGGCTCGGCCAGGCGGTGCGGTCGCGCAGGGCGGCCATGGTCTGCTCGGTCACCAGCAACTGCGTGTCGTAGCGGCGCGTCAGGGCCTGCAGCCGCGACGCGACGTTGACCGCCTCGCTGATGACCGTCGTGTCCATCCGGTTCTCGCTGCCCACGGTGCCGAGCACGAGCTGCCCCGTGTTGATGCCCACGCCGATGCGCACGGGCTCCTGGCCGCGGGCGAGCCGCTCGTCGTTGAGCCCGAGAAGCGCGCGGTTCATGGCCAGGCCCGACTCGATGGCCGCGTCCGCCGGGCCGTCGAACAGCGCCATCACGGCGTCGCCGATGTATTTGTCCACGAACCCGCCGTGGCTCAGCACCGCCGGCGCCAACAGCCCGAAGTACCGGTTCACGAACCGGAAACACTCCTCGGGGCTCATCTGCTCCGTCAGCCGGGTGAACGCCCGCATGTTGGCGAACAGCACGCTCATCTCGCGCGCCACGGAGTCGCCCAGGCGCACGTCCGTGATGGACTCGCGGCCCAGGATGCGCAGGAACGGGTAGGGCACGAACTGCCCGATGGCCAGGTTCACGTGGCTCAGCCGCAGGTGCGTCCGCAGGCGCGCCAGCAGCTCCTGCCCCGTGAACGGTTTGGTCACGTAGTCGTTGGCGCCGGCCTCCAGGCCCTGGACGAGATCCGTCACCTGATTCTTGGCGGTGAGCATGATCACCGGCAGCGAGGCCACGGCGTAGCGATCACGCAGCCGCGCGCAGACCTCGTAGCCGTCCATCCGGGGCATCATCACGTCGAGCAGCACGGCGTCGACCTTCAGGCCGTCGGCGACCATGCGCAGGGCGTCGGGCCCGTTGAGGGCCGTGGCGACCTCGTAGCCGGCGCGCGCGAGCTGCGTGAGGGCGACCTGCACGTTCACGGGCTCGTCGTCCACGACCAGGATCCGCCGGCCCTGGCCCTCGGCCGACACCGCGATGATCTCGTTGGGCTGGCTGGTGGTCAGCGGGCCGGTCACCCGCTCGCGCACCTGCTCGTTGGCCCGGCTCAGGCGCTCGGTGCCCCGGGCGCCGTGCAGCGTGAACGCGAAGGTCGAGCCCGCGCCCA
The DNA here is from genome assembly GCA_903847385.1 of uncultured Myxococcales bacterium. Classification (GTDB taxonomy): domain Bacteria; phylum Myxococcota_A; class Bradymonadia; order UBA7976; family UBA1532; genus CAINDO01. The sequence continues at coordinate 29,641 of CAINDO010000081.1, read as the reverse complement.
GCGTGGACTCGACGCGCATCTTGCCGCCGTGGAGTTCCACGAGCTGTCGCGCCACGGACAGGCCCAGGCCCGCGCCGCCGTACTGCCGCGCGATGCCGGCGTCCCCCTGCTCGAAGGCCTCGAAGATGCGCGTCTGCACGTCCGCGGACATGCCGATGCCCGTGTCCACCACGCGCACCTCGACGTCACCGTCGGGCAGCTCGGCCGCCTCGATGCGGATGTGGCCGCGCTCCGTGAACTTGATGGCGTTGCCCACCAGGTTCAGCAGGATCTGCGCGAGGCGGTCGGGATCCGCCGAGACGACGAAGTCGCGCGCGGGCACGGCGTCCACGACGTCGATGGGCCGCCCGGCGAGCAGGGGCCGGCACAGGTCGAGCACGCCGCCCACGGCCTCGCGCAAGGACACGGCGGCGAGGCCCAGGGCGATCTCGCGCCGCTTCAGCGTCTGGAAGTCCAGGATGTCGTTGATCAGGTTGGCCAGCCGGCGCCCGCTGGACACGATCATGTTCAGGCTGTGGCGCGACTCGCGGTCCAGGCCCGTGGCGCCCTCGGACACGGCCTGTGCCAGCCCGATGATGCCGTGGAGCGGCGTGCGCAGCTCGTGCGAGGTGCGGGCGAGCAGCTCGTCCTTCAGGCGGTCGATGGCCGACAGGGCCTCGTTCTTGGCCCGCAGCTCCTCGGCGCGGGCCTGCGCGGCGGCGTAGAGCACGGCGTTCTCGATGGAGGTCGCCGCCTGGAAGGCCAAAAGCCGCAGGGTCTCCACGCGGTCCGCGGTGAACGCGCCCGTGGTCAGGTTGTTCTCCAGGTACAGCACGCCGGTCAGGTGGCCACGGTGGACCAGGGCGGTGCACAGGATGGAGCGCGGCTTCTTGTTGGCCACGTAGGGCGTGCGCACGAAGCGGACGTCCGCGGTGGCATCCGGGATCAGGAGCGTCTCGCGCCCGCGGGCAACGAACTGCACCATCTCGGGGGACAGGGCCGGGTGGTCGGCCAGCGGGCGCCCGCCCAGGACCTCGACCTCGTCGCCCTCGGCCACGGCCTCGACCAGCAGGCGGTCGCCCCGGTCGAGCACCAGCGCGCCGCGCTCGGCGCCGGCGGCCTCGCAGACCAGGCGCATGGTGCGCGTGAGCAGGCGGTCCAGGTCCATCTCGCCGGCGATGGTCTCGGCGGCGCGCAGCACGGCGTCCAGGTCCAGCGTGGCGGACCCGGCCTGCGCGATCTGCGTGGCGTCGATGCCGGCGTCCGGCCAGGCGGCGCGCAGGCGCTCGACCTTGGCCGTGGCGCCCCAGGCGGCGTAGCTCTCGATGGTCTCGCGGCGCCAGGCCCGCGTGATGACCGCGCTGCCCATGCGCTCGGCCAGGTGCGCGCCGCGCTCGGCGATGATGGCGGCGTCCCCCAGCAGGCGCTGGGCGCGGGCGTGGGTGAAGGCGGCTTCGAGCTTGGCGCCGGCGGTGACCGGGTCGCCGGCGCGCATCGCCAGCTCGGCCTCGATGATGTCCACCCGGTGGGCGTGGTTGACGGGCACCTGCCGCGCCAGGCCACGCAGGCGCTCCAGCTCCTCGGGGAACGCCGTGTCCAGGCCCTCGTTCAGGTCCAGGCGGGCCAGCAGCGCGAACCAGAGGATGAGAACCTGGCCGTACGTGGGCAGGTTGATGGGGGCCGCCAGCTCGGCGGCGTACTCCGCGCGCTCGCTGAGCACGCGGGCGGGGTCGTTGAAGACCGTCGACAGGTACGTGGTGGCGACGACGGCGAAGAGCGTCGAGGTCGTGACGCCGATGCGCCGGAATTCGGCCATGTTGGCGGCGTAGTCGAACCGGGGGCCCGAGGGCACGCCCGGGTCGCCGGCGTGCATGCCCAGCAGGTTGGCCGACATCTGGCCCCAGGTGTCCACGGGGCCCAGGGCGAGCCACTGCTGGTGCTCCACCACACCCGCGCGGATGCGGCGCCAGTTCTGCTCGAAGACGGCCAGGGGCTCGCCGGAGAGCAGGTCGAAGTTCAGCGCCTGGTTGGCGCAGTACCCGTACCCCGTGGGGTGCCCCAGCTCCAGCGACCGCCGCATGCCCCAGTGCAGGCTCGTGGCGCAGTTGCGCACGGGCTCCACGAAGTGCTGCGTCATCATGGGCATCTCGACGAGGCCCGCGATGGTGGGCCGGTCGGCGAAGCGCTCGTCCCGCAGCCGATTGGTCAACTGACCGATGGTGTACGCGTAGGCGTACTGCCCCGAGGCCGAGAGGATGATCGCCCAGTGGGCGGTGGCGTAGGCGATGTCCGGGGTCAGGCCGCGGGTCAGGCCGAGCTCGAGCGCCTTCGTCATGGCCGGCACGTGCATGTGGGGCACGGCCATGGCCAGCGTGGGCAGCACGGCGCACAGGATGCGGACGACGGCCGTCTCCTCGGGGGACTCGAGGTCCGGCAGCTCGACCAGCGACAGGGGCTCGCGGCCCGCGCGGGCGGCCTCGACGCGGCCCAGGCAGGCGATCACGTCCTCCATCGAGAGCACGGGCGAGATCGGGTGGCCCAGCGTGGCCGACAGGGCCAGCGCGTGGTCCGCGGCGTCCATCAGGCGCATCAGGTTGTTGAGCAGGTACACCCGCAGCTCGGCGGTGCGCACCCGGTCCCAGGCGCGGACGGCGTGGGCGTCGACCAGGTCCGTCAGCTCCAGGGCGATCTCGGCGCGACCGCGCGTCCGCTCGGCCTGCGCCAGGTTGATGTGCAGCTCGGCGGCGAGATCCCGGGCGGCCTCGAAGGGGGCCTCGCCGAGCATCTCGATGCCCTGGCGCAGGAAACCCGCGGCGGCCTCGGGGGCACCGTTCGACTGCGCGCGCACGCCGGCGGCCAGCAGCGCGCGGGCGGCGCGATCGCGGTCCTCGGCACCGGTCAGGCGGGTCCGGGCCTGCACCAGATGGTGCGCCAGGCCGAACACGCCCTCGCCCAGGGTCTCGGGCTCGGCGTCGAGCCGGAGGCGGGCGAGCGTCTCGTGCAGCGAGGCGCGGGCGTCCGCGCTCAGGTGGGCGTAGACGGCGTTCTGCAGGTGGTCGTGGGCGAAGCGGAACGTGCCGCCGCCCTCGGGCCCCAGGCGCTCCACGAAGCCGGTGCGCGCCGCGTCGACCAGGGCGTCCAGCACGGCCTCGGGGGTCTGCCCGGCCGCCGCGACGTCCTCGACGCAGAACTGCCCGCCCAGGGCGGCGCCGCACTGCAGCACGCGTCGCGTGGGCTCGGCGAGGCGCAGGAAGTCGCGCCCGATCTGCTCGGCGACGTTCTGCGCCAGCGCGGCCTTGCCGATGGCCACCAGGTCGACCTTGAAGTGGCCGGTGGCGTGGTCGAAGCGGATGTGCCCCTCGCCCGAGAGCGCCTGCAGCAGGCGGCCCACGAAGAAGGGGTTGGCGCCCGTCTTGTCGACGATCACCGTCGTCAGCGCCTCGAGGTCGCCGGCGCCGGGCCCGGTCAGCGCGCCGCCCAGGGCGTCCGTCACGAGCGCGTGCAGGCTGTCCCGACCCAGGGGCGCCAGGCGGATCTCCTCACCGGCGTGGCCGGAGGTGGCCAGCCGGGCGCGCATCTCGGTCACGGGGTGTTCGGGCCCGACCTCGCCGTCGCGCCAGGCGCCCACCAGGCAGAGCGCCGCGTTCGTTCGGCCGTCGAGCAAAGCCTCGACCAGCGTCAGCGAGGCGGCGTCCATCCACTGGAGGTCGTCCAGAAAAAGGAAGAGCGGGTGCTCCCGCGTGGCCAGGACCTCGACCATGGCCTGGAAGGTCAGGCGGAACCGCAGCTCGGCCTCGGGGCCGCCCAGGGCGGGCGCCGGCGGGCAGTCGGGCAGCAGCGCCACCAGCTCGGGCATCACGGCGCCGAGCACGTTCACGTTGGGCCCCAGGGCCGCGCTCAGCGCGCCGCGCAGGGTGGCCAGCGGCAGGGCCGGCCAGGCCAGGATCTGTTGCAGCAGGCCGCGGAACGCCTGCACCGGCGCGTCGAAGGGCTGGTTGCGCCGGAGCTGATCGCCCTTGCCCTGCGCGAACAGGCCGCCGCGCGCGGTGACCGGGCGGTCGAGCTCGCGGATCAGGCGGGACTTGCCGATGCCCGGCTCGCCGAGCACCCAGGCCGCCGCGGGCGTGCCCTCCGCGGCCCGTGCGAAGGCGGCCTCCAGGGCCTGCAGCTCGGCCTGGCGCCCGTACAGGCGCTCCGGGGCCCGCACGGTGTCGTCCACGTCGCGCTGCCCGAGCACGACCTGGCTGAGGTCGCCGTCCTGCGTCCAGCGGTCCTGGAGCAGTCGCCAGTCGGCCAGCAGGCCCGCCGCGGACCGGTAGCGCTCGTCGGCGTCCTTGGCCAGGAGCTTCATGATCACGGCGCAGATGGGCTCGGGCACGCCGGGCAATACGCGGCCCGGGTGCACGGGGCGCCGCGCCAGGTGGGCGTGCACCCAGCCCAGGGCGTCGTCCGCCTGCAGGGGCAGCTCCCCGGTCAGGACCTCGTAGAGCACCACACCCAGCGCGTAGAGGTCCGTGCGGCGGTCGACCGCGCGGTTCATCCGGCCCGTCTGCTCGGGGCTCAGGTACGGGAGCCGCTCCAGGTCCGAGATGGCGGCCTGCGCGCTGCCCGTCTCCGCGGCCAGGCGCGAGGCATCCGCGAGGCCGATCAGGCGGACGTCGTCTTCCTCCTGTCCCAGGCGCAGCGCGGCGGGGCAAAGGCCCAGGTGCATCACGCGCTCGGCGTGCAGCGCGGCCAGCGAGCTCGTCAGGCCCACGGCCAGCTCGAGGAAACGGCCGATCTCGCGGCCCATGGGGCGCGGCAGGGTGGACCACGGGCGCGTGCCCGTGTCCTGGAACACCAGCACCAGGGCGTCCGGCGTCTCGTCGAGGCGCACGGGGGGGATGATGCAGGACAGGTGGGCGAGCGAGCCGGCGACGGCGAGCTCGTGCTGGAGGCGTTGTCGATGCGCGGCGTCCCGGGGACCGCGGGCGACGATTCGCAGCAGCGTGGGCACGCCGGTCGGGTCGAGCGGGCCGGGTCGAAGCATGTGCATGGGGGACGCCTCCGGGCGGGACAATTGCACACGGAATGCGGCGCCACAACACCGCGCCCGGCGGTCGTTGTGGATTGAACGATTGTGCCGACAACGGCCTGACATGCGTCAACGCGGCGTTTTCGACCCCTCCCAGGGGTAGGGGTCGAGGGGGTGATCGACCACTAGGGAGAGCGGGGCGCGCGATCGGATCTCCAGCACGCCGGAGCCGCCCGAACGGCCGCGTACGACGTCCTGATGGGTGGTCACCGACCAGCACGCGCGTCGGGGCAGCCCACGAAGGCCTGCGAAGTCGTCCGCGGCGTGGGTGAACCAGCGCGCGCCGCCCGCGTCGACCTCGACCTCGGCGTGCCCGCGGCGGCGCCCGCAGAAGCCCTCGGCGTCGTAGGCCAGCACCAGCACGGCCGGTCGCAAGCGTTGCACGACGTCGCGGAAGCCGTCGCCGCCGGGGGGCCAGGAGATGCACACGGCGGCCGGTCGCGCGGCGTCCGTGGCCGAGACCACGGCGCGCACGTCGCCCACGCGGCGCGCGACCCCCGCCGGCGCCGGGTAGGTGTCGAGCTGGTCGATTGCCGTGACGCTCAGGCCCTCGTCGCGCGCCAGCAGGGCGGCGAGGAACCCGTTGCCGGCGCCGAGATCCCAGAGGGTGCCGCCGGCGGCCCGCACGGCGGCCCCGATGGCGGCGATGTGGGCGCGCTCGGGGCGCCAGTAACAGACGGGCCGGCTCCCGGTGAAGTCCTCGGCGGTCAGCGCGTGCAGGTCGCGCTCGGGGGGGAGCGCCTGCAGGGCGGGCGGGGCGTCCGTGGCCGTGAGGCCGCCGAAGGGCACGCGCTCGGCGCCGAGCCCCTGGCAGGCACGTCCGCGGTAGAACACACAGGCCGTGCAGTCGGGCGGCGTCGCGAAGCGACCCAGCGTGTCGTACTGCGGCGCGCCCGGGTGGCACTGCGGCACCCAGGTCGAGAGCACGTCCGGCCGCCGCGCGGCGAAGGCCCGCACGCGGTCGGCGGCCTCGGGGACGCCCAGCAGCGCGGTGAAGTCCACCTGCACGAGCCCGCGGCGGAGCGCCGGCAGGGCGGCGGCGGGCGCCAAATGGGCGAGCGCGGCGTCCAGCGCCCCGAGCGAGTCGGCCCGCAGGCGCGCCCAGAAGCTCGTCATCCCCCGGGGCGGTCCCGCCGCGGCGCGGGGGCCGGGCGGGCCGGGCGGGCCGGTCAGCGGATCGGCCAAAACTGTCGTTCGGTGCTGCGCGGGCGCACGAGCGCGTCGTCGGCCAGGCGGTCGGCCACCGCGCCCGGCGGCTGTTTGCGGGCGTCCGAGGCCTCGAAGATGCGGCTGACCGTCTCCTCGACGCGGTCCGGCAGCGCAGCGATGGCCTCGCGCGTGTCGAACCGGCGCTCCAGGGACTCGCGGGCCGCCAGCACGATGGCGCCGCTGTTCACGGCGTAGTCCGGGGCGTAGCGGATGCCGCACTGCAGGAGCAGCGCGTCCACGTCCGGCGTGGCGAGCTGGTTGTTCGCGGCGCCGACGACGCCCTTCACCCGGGCCGCGGCCAGGCGCTCCGTGGTCTGCACGGTCAGGATGCCGCTCGTCGCACAGGGGCAGAAGAGGTCCACCGCCTGGTCGTAGATGGCTTCGGGCGCCACCAGCGTCAGCGGGACCTGGCCGGCGACGACCTCGGCGCGGGCCGCGTCCGTCTCCGAGGCGACGATCTCCGCGCCCTCGCGCGCCAGCAGCGCGGCGACCCGGCCGCCCATGGCGCCCAGCCCCTGCACCGCCACCCGGCGCCCCTGCAGGCTGCGACCCAGGCCGCAGGCCGTCAGCGTGGCGCGCATGCCGCCCACCACGCCCGAGGCCACGGCGCCGCCCAGGTCCAGGTTCCGCTCGTCCGGCACGGCCACGAAGCGGCTCGTCTCGCGCATGTGGCGCAGGTCGGCCACGTGCAGGCCCAGGTCACCGGAGGTGTAGAACCGCCCGCTCAGGCTCTCCACGTAGCGCCCCAGGGCCCGCATCATCGCCGCGCGGTCGCGGATGCCCGGGTGGTCCAGGAACACACCCTTGCCGCCACCGACGTTCAGGCCGGCCAGGGCGCACTTGCGGGTCATGGCGATGGCCAGGCGCACGGCGTCCTCGAGGGCGGCCGCCTCGCTGGGGTAGCTCCACAGTCGGCACCCGCCGATGGCCGGGCCCCGGGTGGTGTCGTGAATCACGATGTAGCCCGACAGGCCCGTGGCGGGATCGTTCACCGCCACCACCTGCTCCAGCGAGTGCGCGCGCATCGTTTCCAGAAGGTCCAAGCTGCACGGGTCCTTTCGACCTGTTGAGTCGTCGCGCACGGGGTGTGGGCTTCCCGCGGCAATCGGTGCATGATACGTCACGGTCGCGCCCATGCCCAATGCCCTCGTCCTCCACTGCACCCCCCACGAAGTCCGCGTGGCCCTCCTCGAGAGCGGCCAGGTCGCGGAGATCTACGTCGAGCGCCGCAAGGACAGCTCGCTGGTGGGGAACATCTATAAAGGCCGCGTGATCCGGGTCCTGCCCGGCATGCAGGCCGCCTTCGTCGACATCGGGCTCGAGCGCGCCGCGTTCCTGTACGTGGCCGACGTCGCCGAGAAGCCCGTCACCTGGACGAGCGACCTGCCCGCGGGCGGCACGGCGACCATCTCCGAGACCCGCTCGGACCTGTCGGCGCGGCCCATCCAGAGCCTGCTGCACGAGGGTCAGGAGATCATGGTGCAGGTGGCCAAGGAGCCCATCGGCACCAAGGGCGCCCGGGTCACCAGCCACGTGAGCATCGCCGGGCGGCACCTCGTGTACATGCCCACGGTCGACCACGTCGGCATCAGCCGTCGGATTCTGGATGAAGAGGAGCGCCGCCGTCTGCGCGGGATCCTCGAGGAGCTCGTGCCCGAGGGCGGCGGTTTCGTGGCCCGCACGGCCGCCGAGGGCCGCACGCCCGAGGAGCTGCGCGCGGATCTCGAGTTCCTGCGGCAGGTGTGGAACGACATCCTGACCCGCATGGAGTCCGGCCCGGCGCCGGCCACGCTGCACGAGGACCTCGATCTGGTGCTGCGCTCCGCCCGCGACATGGTCACGCCGGAGCTCGAGGTCATCCACATCGACGACCCCGCCGAGTACGACCGCCTGACCGGCTTCATGCGCCGCTTCATGCCGCGCTACACGGACAAGGCCAAGCTCTACACGCGTCCCGAGCCCATCTTCGAGGCCTTCGGCATCGAGATGGAGCTCAACCGGGCCCTGGGCCGCAAGGTCTGGCTCAAGAGCGGCGGGTACCTGATCATCGATCAGACCGAGGCGCTCACCGCCATCGACGTGAACACCGGGCGGTACGTCGGCAAGCGCAACCTCGAGGACACCATCCTCAAGACCAACCTCGAGGCCGTGGTCGAGGTCGTCTACCAGCTCCGGCTGCGCAACATCGGCGGCATCATCATCGTCGACTTCATCGACATGGAGAAAGAGGCCAACCGGGACCGCGTCTACACGGCCCTGGCCGAGGCCCTCAAGTCCGACCGCGCCAAGACGAACATCTTGAAGATCAGCGAGTTGGGCCTGGTCGAGATGACCCGGAAGCGCGTGCGCGACTCGCTTTTGCGCACCCTGTCGGAGCCCTGTTTCTACTGCGACGGCTCGGGGCATCTGAAGAGCCGGACCACGGTCGCCTACGACATCTACCGTGCGTTGCTGCGCGAGGCGCCGTTCATGGACGAGGGGACCGTCCGATTGCTCGTCCATCCGCGCGTGGCGACCGTATTGATGGACGAGGAGCGTCCCATGGTCGAGGAGTTGCAGGCGCGCATCGAGAAGAACATCGTGGTCGAGGCGCGGGCGGACTTCCACCTGGAGCGCTTCGAGGTGAGCGGGGTGGCGGCCGATCTGCCGGCCGGGCTGAGCGAAACCCATACGACTTCGGTCTGAGTGCGAGCCATGAATCAGGAACGCCGGCGCGACACCCGTGTCGCCATCAATCAGGACTTCGCCACCATCGACGACTTCGTGGCGGAGTATGCGACGAACATCTCGGTGTCCGGCTGTTTCATCCGCTCCAAACACCCGCTCCCGGTCGGCACGCGCGTCAACCTGAAGTTCACGGTCATCGCCTCGGACATCGACATCATCGAGGGCACGGGCGAGGTGGTGCGCGTGGTCCGCAACCCCGCGGCCGAGGCCGGCATGGGCGTGCGTTTCATGAAGCTCACGCCCGAGACGAAGTCGCGCATCGAGGCGCTCGTCGCCGCGCAGAAGTCCGCGGACTGACGCGAACTCAGAAGCAGGTCGTGTGGGCCTCGGCGCACACGGCGTCGGGCACGGCGGCGCCGGCGTAACAGGCCTCGCAGGCCTCGGGGCTCTCGTTGGCCGTCTGGCAGGTGATCACACCGGCCACGGCGGGCTGCCGGTCGACGACGAAGCGTCCCACGCAGCCGGCGATCTCCTGCGACACCGGCGCGAAGCCGCACAGCGCCTTGCAAGTGGCCACCGCGCCCGCCCCGCCCGCGCCGGTCGTGCCGCCCGTGGCCTCGCCACCGCTGCCGGTCGGTGAGCCGCCCGCGGCGGCCTCTCCCCCGGAGCCGGCGCCGTCGTTGCCGTCGTCGCCGTCGTCGCCACAGGCCGACGCCGTCAGCGCGACCGCGGCCAGGAGGGCGAGCCATCGAGAGCAGGGGCGAGGGTGCGACACGCGGACTCCGTCGACTGGGTGGGTGTCCGGCGAGTCTACACGGAAGCGGACGCCCGCTTCAGAGCTTCTGGGCGAAGTAGGCGCTCTCACCGAGGCGGTCGATCGCGTCGAGCTGGGTCTTCAGCCAGTCGCGGTGCTCCTCCTCGGCCTTCAAAATCGACTCGAGGAGCAGGCGCGAGCCATTGTCGCCGGCCAGGCGGCAGGTCTCGATGCCCACGTTCAGGCGGGGGATCGCCTCCTCCTCCAGGGCCAGGTCACAGACCATCGTCTCGCGGGGGGACTCGCCGATGCGCAAGCCCCAGAGGCGCTGCAGGTTGGGCAGCCCCTCCAGGTACAGGATGCGCTCGATGATGGCGTCCGCGTGTTTCATCTCGTCGATGCTCTCGTCGCGGACCGCCTTGGCGAGGGACTTGAAGCCCCAGTTCGCGAGCATCTTGGCGTGCAGGAAGTACTGGTTGATGGCGGTGAGCTCGGCGGTGAGGCACTCGTTGAGCAAGGCCAGGACGTCGGCGCGGGTGGGGGTGTTGGTCTCGGACACGGGGGGCTCCAGGGTGGCGTCAGCCGGACTGGCAGACGGACTCGGCGGAAGGCGCGTCGCTCGGAGCGGTCGCGCGGAGGGTAGGACGCGCCTCGGCGAGGCGGCGTTTCAGGGTGCACACACATCCGCCGCAGACCGTGCCGGCGCCGCAGGCCCGGCCGATGGCGCCCACGGTCTCCGCCCCCGCCGCGATGGCGGCGTCGACGGTGCGGTGCGAGACGATCTTGCACTGGCAGACGATCATGGGCGGAGTCTACCACGTCGAAAATGATTTTCAAAATCGAAAATTCTCGTTGATTTGAAATTGATGATCGTTTTCAAAATGGACACATGAAACGCCGACTCGCCCTCGTCCTCGCCCTCGCGCTGCAGCCCGGGGCCGCCCGCGCCGACGCCCACGGCCAGGGCATCGAACTGCTCTGGGCCGGCTACGGCGAGCTGACCTTCGCCTGGCTGAACCACGGCCCGGACCAGAGCCGGGCCCACGGCGCCCAGGCCGACAGCCGCCTCGTCTTCGACCAGACCCGCTTCTCCCTGGAGCTGGAGGGCGAGCTCCCGGCGGACTTCGAGTTCGAGGCCGAGATCGAGTTCGAACACGGCGGCACCGGCTCGGCCGTGGAGCTCGAGTACGACGAGTTTGGCGAGTTCGAGCAGGAGGTCGAGAAGGGCGGAGAGGTCGTTCTCGAAGAGCTCTACCTGCAGAAGTCGTTCGGCGAACGGCTCCGCGTGCGAGTCGGGCGCTTCTACGTGGCCCTGGGCCAGCTCTCGGAGAACTTCCGCCCGACCCAGTACCTGGCGGCGGCGCGCAGCGAGGCCGAGACCACGATGTTGCCCGCGGTGTGGGACGAGATGGGCGTCGACGCGACGCTCTCCCTCGGCGACTTCAAGATCACCGGGCAGGTCGTCAACGGGCTGGACTCGACGGGCTTCAGCACGGCTCGGTTCATCTCCCCGGGCCACCAACAGCGCTTCGAGCTGATGCGGGCGTCGGACCTGGCCGGCGTGCTCCGCGTGGACTGGCTGCCCATGGCGGGCATGCGCTTCGGGACGGCGGCCTATCGCGGGGGCACCACGCGCAATCGCCCGAAACCCGATCTGGCCAAGGACTGCCCGAACGCCGACCCGGACGTGGTGGCCGACTGCGGCTACGTGGGGGCGCCCCTGACCCTCCTGGACCTGCACGCCGAGGTCTCCCTGGCCGGCTGGCGAGGGCAGGGCGCGGTGATCTGGGGCCAGCTCGCCGAGGCGGCGCGGATCTCCGACCGCAACGCGCGGCTCTCCAACCTGCTGGGCGTCTCGCGCACGCCCGTCTCGGACGAGGCGCTCGCCGCCTGGGCCGAGGTCGGCTACGACGTGGGCCGCCTGCTCGGCACCGAGCACCACCGCCTGGAGCCGTTCGTCCGGTTCGATCACGTCGACACGGTCTTTCGGCCCCGCAAGGCGATGTACGACGACCCCCGCTTCGCCCGCACGGTCTACACCGGCGGCCTGGCCTGGACGGGCCACGACCTCATCGTCGCCAAACTCGACTTCAGCCACCGGCGCCTGGGCGCGGACCGCTTCCGCCCCGAGAACGCCGCGCGGCTCTCCACCGGCTTCATCTTCTGAAGGAGACACGATGCACGCCTCCCGGTTTTCGACCCTGGGCCCGACCGTTGCGCTCGCCCTCTGCAGCGTCGCCTGTGACAGCGGCGGTGGCGGCGAGACGGCCGCCGGCTTCGACGACCAGGCCGTGGTGGTCGACTACGTGGACCACGTGATCATACCCACCTACACCCAGCTGGCGACACGCGCCGAGGCGCTGTCCGCCGCGGTCGACGCCCTCGCCGCCGGGCCCGACCCGGCCACCGTCGCCGCCGCGCGGGAGGCCTGGCTGGCCACCCGCGAACCCTGGGAGCAGAGCGAGGCGTTCCTCTTCGGGCCCGTGGACAGCAACGGCTACGACCCCGCCCTGGACACCTGGCCGCTGAACGAGGCGGACCTGAACGCCGTGCTGGAGGGCACGGACACGCTGACGGTCGCCTTCGTGGAGTCCTTGCCCGAGTCCCAGAAGGGTTTCCACACGGTCGAATACCTGATCTTCGGCGTCGACAACCGTAAAACCGCGGACGCGTTCACCGAGCGCGAGCTCCAGTATCTGACCGCCGCCACGGGCGAGATGGCCCGCATCGCCGGACTGCTGGCGAAGAGTTGGACCACGAGCGTCGACGGCCGCCCGCCCTACGCCGAGGTCTTCCGCACGGCCGGCGAACCCGGCAACACCGCCTACCCCTCGTTGGGGGCCGCGGGGCAGGAGATCGTGCAGGGCATGATCGGCATCCTCGACGAGGTCGCCAACGGCAAGATCGCGGAACCATACGACAATCACGACCCCCGCCTCGTCGAGAGCCAGTTCAGCTTCAACTCCCAGGTCGACTTTCAGGACAACATCCGCGGCGTGCGACGCGCGTGGCTCGGCCTCGGGCCCGAGGACAGTTCCCCGGCGGGCGCGAGCCTGTCCGCGTTCGTCGCACGCCGCGATTCCACCCTCTCCGCCCGCGTGCTCGCCGAGCTCGACGCCGGCATCGCGGCCATCGCAGCGATCCCGGCGCCCTTCCGCGACGCCATCACGGACGACGCGGCCTCGGGGCGCATCGAGGCCGCCCAGGCCGCGCTGCGCAAGGCCCAGACGACGATCGAGTCCGCGGTCGTGCCCCTGATCCTGGAGTGAGCCCATGAGAGCCCCTCGACCCCTGCCCCTCATCGCGGCCCTGAGCCTCGCCGCGTGCGACGCCACGAGCGAGCCTCGCGGCGACTTCGCCCCCTCGACCACCCCCGGCGGCGAGACCACGATCCACGACCGGACCTCGCAGGCGTACATGCAGCCCGCGCCCAACCTGGACCCCGAGACGCTCGAGGCCCACCTGGACGGCGACCTGGCCTTCGAGGCCGAGTTCGTGACCCGCCCGGCGGACATCAACCCCGGCCTGGGCCCGACGTACAACAACGTGGGCTGTGTGCGCTGCCACGTGCGCGACGGCCGAGGCATGCCCGCCGTCGGCGCGGGGCCGCTGCGCTCGCACCTGCTGGTGCGGGTCAGCCAGCCCGAGGGCGAACCCGCCGCTCCGGGCGGCTCGGTGCCCGTCGAGGGCCTCGGCCTGCAGATCCAGGACCAGTCGATCCGCGACGCCACGCCCGAGGCGACCGTGACCGTGACCTGGCGGATCTCGACCGTGGACTACGCGGACGGCGCCCAGGCCGAACTCCAGGCGCCGGAGCTGTCAATCACGCTGCCCGACGGCAGCCCGCTGCCCGCCCACGTGATGACCTCGCTGCGGCAGCCGCCCCCGGTCTTCGGGCTCGGCCTGCTCGAGGCGGTGCCCGAGGCGGACGTGCGGGCCCTCGCCGATCCGGACGACGCCGACGGCGACGGAATCTCCGGGCGCCCGAACGAGGTCTGGGATCCCGAGGTCGGCGCGAGCGTCCTCGGTCGGTTCGGCCACAAGGCCAACACGTCGAACCTGCGTGTCCAGGCCGCGGCCGCCTACTTCAACGACATGGGCATCAGCAGCTCGATCTTCCCCGACCCGGACGGCGCCACGGACATCGACGACGAGACGCTGGACGGTGCGGTGGTCTACACCCGCACCCTGGCCGTGCCCGCCCCGGCGGAGAGCGCCGCGGCCTCCGCCGGCGCCGAGCACTTCCGCGCGTTCGGGTGCGCGTCCTGCCACGTGGAGACCCTGGTCACGGGGCGCCACGAGATCGCGGCCCTGTCGAACCAGACAATCCACCCCTACACCGACCTGCTCCTGCACGATCTAGGCGAGGGTCTGGCAGATGGCCGGCCGGACTTCGTCGCCACCGGGCGGGAGTGGCGCACGCCGCCGCTCTGGGGCATCGGGCTGACGCACACCGTGCTGCCCTACTCGGGGTTCCTGCACGACGCCCGCGCCCGCACGCTCGAGGAGGCGATCCTCTGGCACGGCGGCGAGGCGGAGAAGGCCCGCGAGGCGTTCCGCACGGCCTCGGCGCCCGAACGGCAGGCGCTGATCGGCTTCCTGCAGGCGCTCTGAGCGCGCCTACCGGGGCTTGAGCGCGACCCGCGCGTCCGCCGCCAGGCTGGCCTCGCGCGTCGGCGCGGCGAAGAAGGGGTTCAGGTCCAGCTCGGCGATCTCCGGGTACTCGGCGAGCAGGTGGTTCAGGCGCAGCAGGACCTCCTGCAACACCGCCCGGTCCACGGCCGGGTAACCCCGCGCGCCGGTCAAGATGGGCGCGGCCTTGATGTCCGAGAGCATCTCCTCGGCGTCCAGGTCGGTGATCGGCGCGACCCGGAAGGCGACGTCCTTCAGGATCTCCACGAAGATGCCGCCCAGGCCGAACATCAGGAGCGGGCCGAACTTGGGGTCCACGCTGGCGCCGAAGATGACCTCGGTGCCGCCGCCCACCATGCGCTGCACGACCAGCGTGGCGGCGGGGTCCTGCTCGCGGGCGTTGGTCAGCATCGCCACGGCCGCGCCGCGGACGGCGTCGGCGTCGCGGAGATTCAGGCGAACGCCGCCGACGTCCGACTTGTGCGTGTGCACGGCGGAGCTGAGCTTGAGCGCCACGGGGAACCCCAGTTCGGCGGCCACGGTGGCGGCTTCGTCCCAGCTCTGCGCGGCGGCCCAGGGCGCCACGGGGATGCCCGCGGCCTGGATCACGCGGGTGGCCTCGACCAGCGTGAGCGTCGTGCGCCCCTCCGCGCGGGCGGCAGTGAAGACCGCGTCGATGGCGGCGCGATCCAGGTCGTCGTAGCCGACCATATGGCCCGTCGGGCGGTCCAGCCACAGGCGCCGCCGGTACAGCGCGGCCATGGTCTGCGCGGCCTCCTCGGGGAACGTGTAGACCGGCAACCCGGCCTGCTTCATGCGCGCGATGGCCGGTTTCGTCTGCACCTTGCCCATGAAACAGACCAGCACCGGTTTGTCCGTGCCGGCGATGCCGTTCAGGATGCCCTCGGCCACGGCCATGCTGTCGATGATCTCCAGCGACGTGAAGATCGTGATGACCGCGTCGATGTCCGGGTCCTGCACCACGGCCCGCAAGCAGGCCTCGTAGTGCTCGCCCCGGGCCGAGGCGATCATGTCCACGGGGTTGGCCGTGCTGGCCTCGGGGGGCAGCGCCGGGCGCATGCGCGCCTGCGTCGCCGGCGAGAGCGGGGCGACCTGCAGGCCGAGCTGCACGCAGGCGTCCACGGCCAGGATGCCGGGCCCGCCGGAGTTGGTCACCACCGCGACCCGGTTGCCCTTGGGCGGCGGCTGCGTGGCCAGGGCCGCGGCGTACAGGAACATCTCCTCGATGGCCTCGCAGCGGATGACACCGCACTGCGCGAGCATCGACTCCACGGCCAGGTCCGTACCGGCCAGCGAGCCCGTGTGCGAGGCCGCGGCGCGGGCCCCGGCGGCGGTGCGCCCGGACTTCATCGCCAGGATGGGCTTGGTCTGCGTCACACGCCGGCAGATCTCCTGGAAACGCCGCGGGTTCCCGAAGCTCTCCAGGTACATCAGGATGACCTTGGTCCGCGGGTCGGCCTCCCAGTATTCGAGCAGGTCGTTGCCCGACACGTCGGCCTTGTTGCCCAACGAGACGAACATCGACAGGCCCAGGCCGAGCTGCGTCATCAGGGCCAGAATGGCCTCGCCGAGCGCACCGGACTGGGACGAGAAGGCGATGGGCCCCGAGACGGGCTCCGTGGTGGCGCTGAACGAGCCCTGGAGCCGGAACGCCGGGTCGGTGTTGATCACGCCCATGCAGTTGGGGCCGACCATGCGCATGCCGGCGCGCTGGGTGATCTCGCGCAGGCGGCGCTCCAGGTCCTCGCCCTCGCCCCCGACCTCCTTGAAGCCGGCGGTGATGACCACCAGACCCTTCACGCCCTTACGGGCGCAGGCCTCGGCGTGGGCGAGCACGTGCTGCCGCGGCACGACCAGGATGGCCAGCTCGACCGGGTCGGGGATGTCCTCGACGGACGGGTAGCACTTCAGGCTGTGGACGAACGGCGTGCGCGGGTTGACGGGGAATACGGGCCCCTGGAACCCATATTCCAGCAGGTTGTGCAGCAGGTCGTACGAGATGGAGTTCTTCTCGCGGCTGGCGCCGACGACGGCGACGGAGCGCGGGCGGAGGATGGCATCGAGGGGGTGCGACATGGGCGGGGAGTGTACGCCCGCCGTGTTGCGCGTCCAGGTCTGTTGACACGTCGCGTTATGTGCTTAAAGTTTAAAGCATTCACCGTCGCGCCCACGTCCCCCTGAAAGCAGGCCCATGTCCCGTCCGCTCTTCGAGTCCTTCGATCTCGCCGGTCTCACGCTGAAGAACCGCATCGTCATGGCCCCCATGACGCGCAGCCGCTCGCCGGGCAACATCCCCGCCGACATCGTGGCGACCTACTATGCGCAGCGCGCCGAGGCCGGCCTGATCATCACCGAGGGCACCTCGCCCTCGCCCAACGGGCTGGGCTACAGCAGCATCCCGGGCATCTACGACGCCGCCCAGGTGGCCGGCTGGAAGACCGTGACGCAGGCCGTGCACGCCGCCGGCGGCAAGATCTTCGTGCAGCTCATGCACACCGGCCGCGTCGGCCACCCGGCCAACCTGCCCGCCGGCGCCCGCATCCTGGGCCCCTCGGCGGTGGCCGCCCCCGGCGAGATGTTCACCATCGCGCAGGGTCCGCAGCCCCACCCGGTGCCCGAGGTGATGACGGGCGACGACATCGCGACTGCGATCGGCGAGTACGAGAACGCCGCGGCCCTGGCCATCGAGGCCGGCTTCGACGGCGTGGAGATCCACGGCGCCAACGGCTACCTGGTCGAGCAGTTCCTGAACGTGGCCTCGAACCAGCGCACGGACGAGTGGGGCGCCACGGTCGCCGGCCGCGCCCGCTTCGCCCTCGAGGTCGCCCGCCGCGTCAGCGCCCGCATCGGCGCGAACCGCACGGGCATTCGTCTGTCGCCCTACGGCGCCTTCAACGGCACGCAGCCGCAGGACGCCGACACGGACGCGCTGTACGCCCACCTGGCCACGGAGCTCGGCGCGCTGAAGCTCGCCTACATCCACGTCGTCGACCACAGCAGCATGGGCGCGCCCCCGGTGCCGGAGGCCCTGAAGACCACCATCCGGAAGAACTTCGGCGGCACGTACATCTTGTCCGGCGGCTACTCGGACGCCGCCCGGGCCGAGGCCGACCTGGCCGCCGGCAAGGGTGATCTCGTCGCCTACGGGCGCCCGTTCCTGGCCAACCCCCGCCTGCCCAGCAAGCTGGCGCGCGGCGCGGAGCTGCTGATGCCCGACTTCAACAAGCTCTACACGCCCGGCCCCGAGGGTTACTGCGACTACCCCGTCGAGGGGTGAGCGCGGCTCAGTCCGTCGGGTCGTCGCCCTCGCGGAAGTCGTCCGTCTCCACGGGCCCGATGCCGTAGTTCAAATGCTTGCCGTTGGCGAGCGTGAGGGTGCCGCCGGTCATGTCGGCCTTGTGGTCGGCCCGGCCCCAGAGCTGCGTGCGGTCCGCATCGCAGTAGTACTCGGTGTAGTTCGGGTTCCGCGTGGAGCCCACGCCCCGCATCGAGAGGCGCGTCTGCGCGGTGCCGTCGTAGTCGCGGTACCAGACGTCGTGCGTGCCCAGGTACTCGCCGTCCCAGTACCCGCCGTCGTCGTCCTCCAGGATCAGGAAACCCGCGTCGTCGAAGCTGACGTCCGTGCGCTGCATCACCTTGGAATCAAAGAGATATTCGCTCTTCACGTAGCTGCCCGTGAACGAGACGCCGTAGCCGCCCGTGTGCAGGGCCTCCACCAGCGCGGGCACGGCGATGGGCGGCGTGTTCATGTGCACCTGGTAGTCGAAGCGCCCCGTGACCAGGCCCAGGAAGTCGGCGAGCGGCACCTCGAAGGTGTCGCGCTGCACGCTCTCCAGGGCGAAGCCGATGACCTCGCTGTGCAGCTTCACCGAGATCTTCAGATCCCGCGGGTCGCGGCCGGAGATGTCCAGGTCGCCGTCGACCAGGTCCGCCAGCGGCCCCCAGGAGATGTCGTAGTCGATGTCCGGGTCCAGCGGGGACCCGCCGACGCTCACGTCCACGTCCGTGACGTAGGTCTCGAGCGAGAACACGTTGTGCGGAATGGGGTCGCCCTGCCGGTACTCGCCGAAGTCCTCGGCGAAGAACAGTCGGAACCCGAGCTGATCGTTGCCCGTCTTGAAGGTGTAGCGGCCGTCCGTGAAGGCGATCTCGAAGTCCTTCAGGGCCACAAAGTCGATGCCGTTCATCAACATGCCGGCGACCAGGCCGCCGAGGAGCTCGTGGGCGGCGCCGCCCTTCTCCACGTGGCGGGCGCCGATGATCGCCCCGCCGGTGAGGGTGCGGGCGGCGTCGTAGACGGACACGTCGCGGCCGCACACGCCGACCGTGACGGCGGCGCTCTGCGAGCCGGTCTTCGCGGACTTCTCGTCGTCGCCGCCGCAGCCCGCCGCGGAAGAAAGAGCGAACAGGGCGGCCGGAAGCATCGGCAAAGGGCGAGTGCGCATGGGGATCTCCTGGGCTCGAGCGGTCAATTCGTGCGGATGTGCATCGTGTTGGCGCCAAAGCGCCGCACGGGCTCGGAGCCCTGGGGCGTGGCGTCGAACACGCCGGGGGCGTAGCCGGGCTGGTCCTGGTCCTCCCACCGGAAGGCGTGGTCCATGTTCACCTCGAGCACGATCTGCAGATCCGAGTCTCCCAGGTCGCCGATGGTCAGATCCAAGGGATAGTCGTAGCGGGCCACGCCGGCCTCGCTCACCAGCCGGAAACCGGCGGCCGTCGGGTCCGTGGGCAACGGCGCGCCCTGGCCCTCCAGGGGGTACTCCATGCCGCCCGTGCGGAAAACGTAGCGGAACCAGCCCTGGGGCCGCGCGACGCCGTCGACCAGCGTGCCGGTCGTGAGCACCTGGATGTTGTCGAACTGCCCGGGCAGCGCCAGGGCGCCCACGTGCATCGTGGCGTCCACGCGGTAGCGCGAGTGCGTGACCACGTTGCGGCCCAGGGTGTAGTGGCCCGGCCGAAGCGCCGAGAGGGGCGCCGAGCCGATGAGCGTCGCGTTGCCATCGTTGTAGCCGGCCTCGACGTTCGTCTCGCCGAGGTTCAACACCACCAGGGGGTCGGGGTCGTCGGCGTCGCGCAGGAGCGTGAAGCTGCGGATGCCCTGGAACGCCGCCGCCGCCGTCTGGCCGGCGAGGCCGTCCGCGTGGGGGAAGTCCGCGGTGGTCGTCTGCACGTAGAAGGTCACCTGTGGCGGCCGGGCGGCGTCGGGGAGGGGCGCGGCGTCGGGCAGGGGCGCGGCGTCGGCCTTGGGCAGGGCCGAGGCGTCGGCGAGGGCGTCGCTCTCGGGCGCGGCGTCGTCGGACGGCGGCGCGGCGTCACCGGCACCGACGTCGGCGTCTGCGCCCTCGACGGCGCCCGTGTCGGCCTCCGGGGCGTCGCTCCCGACGCCGGGGTTGGACTGCGTGCAGGCGGCGAGGGCGAGGCAGAGCGCGTTCAGGACGGCGGGGGTCTTCATGGTCTCCCCTCTACGCCTTTGCGGGGCGTTTGGTGAGGGGGTTGAAGGGCCCCGGGCCCGGATCAGGCGAAGAGGTCGTCGAGCCGCTCGGCGGTCAGGATGACCTCGACGAAGTGCTCGAGCTCGGCCTTCCCCGGCGTCGATGCGCGCGGCGGTCTCGGGCGGGATCTCCCCGAACCGGAGCCAGGCCTGCCGCAACACCACGGCGGCCAGGGCCGCGTGCTCGCCCGCGTCCAGGCCCTCCTGGCTGCCCTCCTGGCGGGCACGCGCCATCATCTGCGTGCCGTGGTCATGAACTCCTCCGCAGCTTGTTCCGGCAAGTCCTCGGCGGCCTCGAGGATCTGCGCCTCCGGGACGGTACCGACATAAAAGAGATGACACAGGAAAGCGGCGATCGTCGACGCGCCACCGGGCTCGGCCCGCAGTGACGACAGCCGCTCGACCCAGGCCTCGAACGTGTGCGCGTGAAGCCGAGCACGTGCCGCGCGGCGGGCGGGCTGTTACTGTGGTCCCCATGGCTCGCATCACACCTCGGCTGCGCCCTGGAGTGGCGCTCGGACTGGTCGTCGGCCTGCTCGGCCTGGCCCCGCAGCCCGCGCGGGCCGTCGGCGAGCGCTTCGAGGCGGCGAAAGAAGAGCCCGCCACGACCTATGGGCGCCGCTTCAACTGGGCCCACGCCCGGCCGAACGACTACTCCACCACCCAGCACGCCCACGAGGATCCGCGCCTGGACGAGACTCAGGATCCGGACGGCAGCTACCTCGGCACGGCGACCGCGCGCCTCGAGGGCCTGCCGCCCGGCCTCTACGAGGTCTGGCTCTTCTACCGGCGGTCCAACAATCGCTCGCACTGCGCGCCGTGGGCCGTGGAGGCCGATGGCGATCCCGCCACCCGCCGCGAGGGCTTCATCGACCAGAACGCCGACGAAGGCCCCGACGGCGACTGGTTCCCCATCGAGGCGACCCAGGCCTCCCCGCTCGCGGTCCGCGGCAGCCTCACGCTGGTGTTCAACCGCGACGACGACGACTACGACTGCTACGACCGTCGCTCCGTTGCCTACGGTGGGGTACGTGCCATCCGCGTACAGGACGCGCCGGCACCCGACGCCGCGATGCCCTCTGCGCCCCCGCTCGACGCCGCGAGCCCCGACGCCGCGATGCACGACGCGGCATCGACAGCGCCCCCGCCCTCAGCGCTCGACCTCGGCCCTTCGCCCGAGGTCGCCGACGCCGACCCCGCGCGGGTCTTGCCGGGGCCGCCGCCTCACCGCGAGCCGGACGCGGCGTCGCCCACCGACGACGCCCGCGACGCGGCGGCCTATGGCGGGGGCTGCAGCACGCTTCGCGGCGGCCGACCGCTCCCGGCGCACGATGGCGGGGCGCTCGCCGCTCTGTTCCTGGTCGCAACCGGGCTCGGGCGGCGGCGCGACCGGACCCCGGGTCACTGCCCCGCGGGCGGCTGCCAGAGCTCGAGTTTGTTGCCCTCGGGGTCGACGACCCAGGCGAAGCGGCCGTATTCGGAGTCCTGCACGTCCGGCAGGACCTCGACGCCCTCCGCCCGCAGCGCCGTCAGCACGGCGTCGAGATCCTCGACGCGGTAGTTGATCATGAAGGGCGCCTCGCTCGGGGCGAAGTACTTGGTGTCCGCCGAGAACGGGCTCCAGATCGTCGTGCCCACGCCGCCGGGGTTGTGCTCGCCCTGCCAGCGGAAGGCCGCGCCGCCCCAGACCTGCACGTCGATGCCCAGGTGGCGCTGGTACCACTCGCCCAGCGCCTTGGGATCCTTCGCCTTGAAGAAGATGCCACCGATGCCCGTCACGCGTTTCATGGGTTCTCCGTTCGTCTGTGTCCGAGTGTGTGTCGATCGTCGGGTTTCAGCCCGGGGTCATACCCAGGCGTTTGGCCAGGTCCGCCTTGTCCACGGCCTTGGCGTGGGCCTCGTCGTAGGCGACCTTGCCGCTCTGCACGAGCTTGGCGAGCTCGTCGTTCAGCAGCTGGTTGCCCTGGCCGCGCCCCGTGGTCATCGTCGAGGCGATCTGGAAGGTCTTGCCCTCGCGGATCAGGTTCGAGACCGCGGCGTTGACGACCAGCACCTCGAGGGCGGCCACCCGCCCGCCGCCCTGCTTGCGGCACAGCGTCTGCGCCACGACCCCCTTGAGGGTCTCGGAGAGCGTGGCGCGGATCTGAGCCTGCTGCTCGTGCGGGAAGACGTTGATGATGCGGTCCACCGTCGACGTGGCCGTCGAGGTATGGAGCGTGCCGAAGACGAGGTGGCCGGTGTTCGCCGTCTCCAGCGCGAGCGAGATGGTCTCCAGGTCGCGCATCTCGCCGACGAGCACGATGTCCGGATCCTCGCGCAGGGCGGCCTTGAGGGCGCGGGCGAAGCTGCGCGTGTGGGGGCCCACCTCGCGCTGGTTCACCAGCGAGGCCGCCGAAGGGTGCACGAACTCGATGGGGTCTTCGAGCGTGATGATGTGCGCCCGCTTGCGCCGGTTGATGGCATCGATCATCGCCGCCAGGGTGGTCGACTTGCCGCTGCCCGTCGGTCCGGTCACGAGCACGAGCCCCTTGGGCAGGTCGCTGAGCGTCTTCACGGCGGGGGGGAGGCCGAGCTGCTCGAAGGTGAGGATCTTGGCCGGGATCTGGCGCAGCACCGCGCCGACGCCGTGATGGTCGCGGAACACGTTGACCCGGAACCGCGCGATGTCGGCCAGCGCGTAGGCGAAGTCGACGTCGTTGTCGGCCAGCCAGGTCGCACGTTGGGCCTCGGACATCACGGGGTCGAGCAGCTGGCCGACCTCCTCGGAGCGCAGGGGCGGCTGGTCGACGAGCTCGTGCATCTCGCCGTCGATGCGCCAGCGGGGTCGCTGTCGGGCGGAGAGATGCAGGTCCGAGGCGCCCTCGGCCACCACGCGCCGCAGCAGGGCGTCGAGCCGCGGCGAGCTCGCCGGGGCCACGGTGGGCTGGGCGGTCAGGCCGCGGGCGGGGGTCCCGGTCTCGGCGTTCAGCGTCGCCTCGAGGAGCTCGGACCGGATGCGGACGACCGTGACCTCCATGCCCGGCAGCGCCTGCCGTACGGACTCCACGACGCGCGGCGCGAGGTCGTCGACGCAGCCGAGGGTCAGGCGGTTGCCCTCCGTGGCCAGGGGCGCGACGCGGTGGTGCCGGCGAAACTCCAGGGGCAGCAGCTCGACGACCTCCGGGGCCGGCACGGCATAGGCCGGCGCCGCGGCCATGGGCAGCACGCGCGAGGCGCCCTGGAGTCGCTCGGCCAGGGCCCGGCAGATGGCGTGGCCGAACGCCGGCAGCTTCTCGAACAGCTGCCGGAACACGTCGGCGCTGAATCGCACCGCGATCGTGCGCTCGAGCGCGACGACGTCCGCGGTGCGGGGCCGCTCGAGGATGAGCCCCATCTCCCCGACGGAGTCGTGGACCGAGAGCTGGGTGATCTCACGCGCGTCCGACTCGCCCGCGGGGCCCGGGATCCGCACGGCGCAGCGACCGCCGACGATGACGTCGAAGCCGTCGGAGCTCTCGCCCGCGCGCATCAGGGCCTCGCCGGGTTCGAACTGGGCGAGCGCCGCCGCGGCGGCCACGCGGCCGAGCTGCTCCTGCGTGAGGCCGCCGAAGAGCGGGCAAGCGGCGAGGGCAGGCACGACGCGGGCGAGCCGCTCTCCATCGAGCGGGAGCATTCGCATGGGCTTCTCCGGGCGACTTTTGGGGGGCGCCCTGGTTCTGGTGGAACGCCAGCCACCTGTCAACCGGGGTCGTCCTTGCCGATTTCGCTGATCCGCACGGGACCCGCTGGCATGATCGGGGCATGAACACACACATTCGACCGTTCGCCCGTCTGTTCGTCGCCGTCGCGCTGTCGGCCTGCGGGGCGACCGACTCCGGTGAGGGCGCCGCGCCCGCGACCGACGCGGCCGCCACCGGGGGCGCCGGGGGCCTGCCGGTGGGCCCGGACGCCTCGCCGGGCGGTGGCACCGGAGGCACCGGGGGGGACGCGCCCGGCCCGGACGCCGCGACGCCGGGCGGCTCCCAGGGCGGCGCCCGCGCCGACGCGATGATCACCGGCGGCACGACACCGCCCGACGCGGCGCCCGCGAGCCTGGACACCGACGACGACGGCGTGCCCGACGCGACGGACGACTGCCCGACCGCCGCCAACCACGGCCAGGAGGACGCGGACGCCGACGGCGTGGGCGATGTGTGCGACCTGTGCCCGGCCGCGCCCGACCCCGAGCAGGCGGACACGGACGGCGACGGCCGCGGCGACGCCTGCGAGACCCCGGGGGACGAGGACGCCGACGAGATCGGCGACGTGACCGACAACTGCCCGCGGATCCCCAACACCGACCAGGCCGATCCCGACGACGACGACGTGGGCACCGCCTGCGATCTGTGCCCGAACGCCGCGGATCCGGACCAGCTCGACACCGACGGCGACGGCCTCGGGGACGCCTGCGACGCCTGCCCGGAGGCGCCGGTCTCCGCCGATGACCACGTGGACGTGGACGGCGACGGCGTGCCCGCGTGCGGGGGGGACTGCGACGATCGGGACGGCGATCGCGCTCCCGGGCTGCCGGAGCGCTGCAACCTGCGCGACGACGACTGCGACGGCGCGGTGGACGAGGCGTTCCCCCAGCTCGGCAGCCCGTGCAGCAGCGGCGTGGGGCTGTGCAACGAGGCGGGGCTCTATGTGTGCGGGCCGGACAGTGTCGTCTGCAACGCCGCGCCCCACCCGCCCCGGAACGAGGTCTGCAACGGGCTGGACGACGACTGCGACGGCGAGACGGACGAGGGCACGGCGGACTGCTGCGCGCCCGGTGAGGTGCGGGACTGCGGCCTGGAAACGGGCGTGTGCGCCGCCGGCGTGCAGGTCTGCGGCGAGGCCCGGTCCTGGGGCGCCTGCGAGGGCGGCGTCGCGCCGGGCGAGGAGGCCTGCAACGGCCTGGACGACGACTGCGACGGCCTGACCGACGAGGCGCAGGGCACCGTGAGCTGCGGCGTCGGCGTCTGCGCGCACGAGACCGCGCTGTGTGTCGACGGGCGGGTGGTCGCCTGCGACCCGTTGGCGGGCGCCCGCGCGGAGCAGTGCAACGGTGTGGACGACGACTGCGACGGCGTCGCGGACGACGACGCGGCGGGCACGGGCGTGGCTTGCAGCGTGGGCGCGGGCGCCTGCGCCCGCGAAGGGCAGATGGTCTGCAGCGGCGGCGGCCTGCTGTGCGACGCCGTGCCCGGGGCGCCGGCCCCCGAACTCTGCAACGGCGTGGACGACGACTGCGACGGCGTCGTGGACGAGGACACCTGCGGCAGCGGTTCCTGCGCCGACCCCTACGGGGTGCCCGCCGAGGGGCAGGAGGCCACGTTCCACATCACCCAGACCAGCTACGTCGGCCCGCTCTGCGGCGCGCCCGCCGACGGCGTGGACCAGGTCCACCGCTGGACGGCCCCGCGCACGGGCCTGGCGACGTTCCGCGCGGTCACCGACTACTGGCCGGCCTTCATGGCCGTGCGCGACGGCGGCTGCAACGGCGGCAACCCGGCGTGCAGCTACGAGAACGCCCAGTGGCCCACCAACCTGGTGCAACTCCAGGTCACCGCGGGCACGACCTACACGGTGATTCTGGGCCACGGGCGCTACAACGGGCCCATCGTGTTGACCTACACGCTGACGGTCACGCCGCCGCCGTGAGGCGCGGCTCGCGTCGAGCCGCCCTCAGGCGTCGTCGCTCAGTGACGGCTGCCGCAGTTGCCGCCCTGAATCGGGTCGCAGGCGTAGCCGAGGCGCGTGAAGTCGAAGCCCGGGTTGCCGTGACAGTCCACGCAACCGAGGGCCTGGGCCGGCGGCGCGACCTCGTGCTCGATGCCCATCCACATCTCGGTGAAGCCCCAGGTCCAGCTGTCGTCCGTGTAGCTCTCGTTCGGGCCGATCTGACCGGCCACGCGGGCGCCGGTGGTCAGGGCGCTCGTCCACAGGGCGCGCACCGCCTCGGGTGTGTAGGCCGCCGCGGCCGGGATCGCGGGCCAGAAGCCGCCCGGGCCGAAGAGCTTGGGCACGAGCACGAGGTTCCGGGCCGGATCCAGGGCCTGCCGGCCGCGCATCACCTTGAAGGGCCAGATCTTGGCGTCGGCGTCGGCGTGGTCGGCGAGCGGCGTGCCGAGCATCACCGGGTTCTCCTCGGTGCCGGCGCCGGCCGGGAACACGTCGTCGGTCATCATGCGGCGGACGCGGCCGTCGTACCAGGCGTAGTCCGGCCGGACGGCCTTCTCCCAGACGAAGTCGCCCTTCAGGGCGTCGTAGGACGTATAGACCGTGCCATCGGGCAGCGTGCTCTGCTCGACGCCGTTGTTGCCGCGGGTGCGGTTGCCGGCCGTGGACCAGTCCCAGTTCATCTTGGTGGGCTGCGCGCGGCTGAAGGCCGGCACGTGGCAGGTCTGGCAGGCGATGTCCTGCGCGTGATTGTCGGTCAGCGGGTTGTTGTGGGGCGCCGCGCCGTGGCAGTCGCTGCAGTCCAGGCGGCCGGCGGACACGCCGATGTGCGCGCCCTGGCCGAGGACCTGGTGGTTCTCCGTCGCGTGACAGTCGGCGCACTCCATGCCACGGCCGAGGTGCACGTCCATCTCGATCGTCGCGTTCTTCAGCGCGCTGCCCATGTCACCCTTCTTCACGTTGTCGCCGCCGCCGGCGTAGAAGTGGCAGGCGCCGCAGTTGTCGCGCGTCGGCCGACCCACGCTGCGGGCGGCCAGGGCCAGATCCGCCGTGGGCACCGGACCACCGGCGGTGCCGGTCGCCTTGGCATAGCCGGAGGCGCCGTCCGCGTGGCAGACGAGGCAGTCGATCTTGCCCGCGTCGTTGAAGTCGAAGCTCGAGTCGCGCCAGCCGTAGCCGGCGTGGCACTGGGTGCAGCGGGCCTCGTTCGAGTCCGTGGCGATGCAGAAGTTGTTGATCAGGGTGCGCTTGCCCTGGTTCGTGTCGCCCTCGTGGCCCTCGAGGTTGGGCGTGGGGCCCGCCCACTTCCAGTGCGCGGTCTGCAGGAAGTCGTGGCCTTCGTTCGGATGACATTCCAGGCACTGCGCGGTCACGGCGGGGCCGTCGGCGAAGGGGCCGGCGAGGACGTCGAAGTTGGCGTGCATGCCGACGGGGCGGCAGGCGCCGCTCATGCAGAGCTCGTCCTGGCCGCAGGCGTCGATGCACACGGGCGCCGCGCCGGTGGTGTCACAGACCTGGCAGGCGCCGCAGGCGGGCTCGCAGGTCGCGGGCGGCGGGTCCACGGGAGCGGCGACGCACAAACCGTTCTCACAGACGAGGCCGGCGGCGCAGTTGTCCACGCAGACGGGGGCGTCACCACTGGTATCGCAGCGCTGGCACGCGCCGCACGAGGGCTCGCAGGTCGGGGGCGGCGGGTCCACGGGACCGGCGACGCAGGTGCCGTTCTCGCACACCAGGCCGTCGCCGCAGTTGTTCACGCACACGGGGGCGTCACCGCTCGTATCACAGCGCTGGCAGGCGTCGCAGGCGGGCTCGCAGGTGGCCGGCGGGGGCACGACGGGGGCGACGCAGGTGCCATTCTCGCACACCAGGCCGTCGCCGCAGTTGTTCACGCAGACGGGGGCGTCACCGCTGGTATCGCAGCGCTGGCAGGCGTCACAGGCGGGCTCGCAGGTGGCCGGCGGGGGCACGACGGGGGCGACGCAGGTGCCATCCTCGCACACGAGGCCGTCGCTGCAGTTGTTCACGCAGACGGGGGCGTCACCGCTCGTGTCGCAGCGCTGGCAGGCGTCGCAGGCGGGCTCGCAGGTCGCCGGTGGGGGCACGACGGGGGCGACGCAGGTGCCGTCCTCGCACACGAGGCCGTCGCTGCAGTTGTTCACGCAGACGGGGGCGTCACCGCTGGTGTCGCAGCGCTGGCAGGCGTCGCAGGCCGGCTCGCAGGTCTCGGGGGCGACGACGGGCTCGGCGACGCACGTGCCGTTCTCGCAGGTGGTGCCGTCGCCGCAGAACGTGACGCACGCAGGCGCCGCGCCGGTGGTGTCGCAGGTCTCGCACGCCGCGAGATCACACGCCGGGGCGCAGCCGACGCTCGGCTGTCCGCCCGTGCCCGCGTCCGGGCCCACCTGGCCCCCGGCCCCCGATCCGCCGGCCGCCGTGCCGCCGGTCGCTTCGTCCGAGGTGCCGCCGCCGTCACAGGCGAGCAGCCCGAAGCCGAGGAGACAGGGGAGAAGCGACAGCGCGGTGTGCGGCGTCCGCGGGCGTGGGCGGTGCATGAGGGGAACTCCTTGAAGAGAGGATTGGGGGGTCGGGGAATCGACCCTCCGGAGCGCGCGATCACCGGGGAAACGACCGGCGCTCCGGAGGCGCCGGGAGCTTGTGCATCGGGCGTGCCGACGACGCCCGCCGCCGAGCCCGCTCCGGAGAACGGCCCGGCAGGCGGGGCCGCGCGCGCCGAGCGCCGCGTTCGGTGTTGCCGTGTTGCCGAGTGTTGCCCTGTTGCGCGATGATGCCAGGGCAACATTGAGCAACGTGGAGCCACGCCCGATGACCGACGCCGATCCCACGATGCTCGACACCCTCCGGCGCATCTTCCCCGGGGGGACCGCCGATCAGTTCCTCGCGCCTCTGCTCGACGGGCTGCCCTGCGGCGTGTTCGCCATCGATCCCCACGGCATCATCACGGCCTGGAATCGCCAGATGGAGGCCCTGACCGGCCACCGGCGTGACGACGTCGTCGGCATGGGGTGCGCGGTCCTGGACGGGACGACCTGCGGCGCCGGGCCGTGTCCCTCGGCGGGCCGCGCGCCCTGCTCCCTGTTCACGCACGGCGAGGTCCGCGACCGTCGCTGCGCCATCCGCACGCGGGACGGCGAGCTGGTGCCGGTGCTCAAGAGCGCCCAGATCGTGCGCGACGCGCGGGGCAACCCCATCGGCGCCTTCGAGACGGTCACGGATCTGCGCACGGTGCAGCGACTCGAGGCCGATCTCGCCTCCCTGCGGGACCAGGTGGCCGCCACCGTGGCGACCCGCCCGCTGATCGGCGGCCACCCGCTGATGGCCCGCCTGCGCGAGATCATCACGCTGGCCGCGGCCACGGACGCCTCGGTGCTGGTGCACGGCGAGACGGGGACCGGCAAGGAGATCGTCGCGCGGGCCATCCACGACGCGAGCCCGCGGCGCGCCGGGCCCTTCGTGCGGGTGGCGTGCTGTGCGCTGTCCGAGTCGCTGCTGGAGAGCGAGCTCTTCGGGCACGTGCGGGGTGCGTTCACGGGCGCGGTCGGCAATCGGGTCGGGCGCTTCGAGGCCGCCGACGGCGGCACCATCTTCCTCGACGAGATCGGCGACATCTCGCCCGCGCTGCAGGCCAAACTCCTGCGGGTGCTGCAAGAGCGGGAGTTCGAGCGGGTCGGCGACAACCGCACGCTGCAGGTGGACATCCGCGTCGTCACGGCGACCAACCGCGACCTGCAGGCCCTGTGCCGCGAGGGGCGCTTCCGCCAGGACCTCTTCTACCGGCTGGCGGTCATCCCCATCGAGCTGCCGCCCCTGCGCGCGCGGCAGAGCGACATCCCGACGCTCGCGGCGCACTTTCTGGAGCGGCTGGGTGCGCGGTCGGGGCGGCCGGCGCACCGACTCACCGCGGCGGCGCTCGAGGCCCTGGTGGGGTCGTCCTGGCCGGGCAACGTCCGCGAGCTCGAGCACGCGCTCGAATACGCGGTGGTGCTGAGCCCGAACGGCGTCATCGAGGTCGAGAGCCTGCCCCACGCGGCGCGTGTCCCGGAGGCGGCACCCGCGCGTGCCGAGCGGCCGCCCCGGCGGCGTCCCCCGGCGGCGATGGGGCCCGGCCGGGCCG
>CAINDO010000080.1 GCA_903847385.1 uncultured Myxococcales bacterium | reverse complement strand
CGCCGGCGGCATGGGCGTGCCCCTGCCCATGGAGCCGCAGACCGTCGACTTCGCGCTCGAGGACGACACCGCGGCCACGCCGATGGGTGCGATCCCCTTCCCCAGCGACCTGTACCGGGACGCCGAGGGCAAGCTCGACCTGCGTGGGTTCCCCCGGCCCCGCAGCATCCCGTTGCTGAACACGATTCTCGATGAAGTCCACAACCGCACGCCCGGCTTCGCGCTCTCCGGCACGATGTACGTGCGCTTCGGCGGCACCGTGCCCGCCGGCCGCCTGCCCACGGACGGCGCCGCCTCGCTGATGCCCGACTCCGCCCTGCAGCTCGTGGACATCGATCCGGCCTCGAGCGCGCGCGGCGAGCGCATCCCGCTGCGGTGGCGCGTCCGCGAGACCGAGACCCCCTGGATCGCGGCGAATACGCTTCAGGTGCGCCCCGTCGAGGGCCGGGTGCTGCGCCCGCTCACGCAGTACGCGCTCGTCGTGACGGACGCCGCCGGCATCGCCGATCCGGCCTTCACGGCGACGCTCGCCGCCGACCGTCCCGCCGGCGAGGGCGCCGGCCGCGCCTGGGACGCCCACGCGAACCTGCGCACCTACCTGTCCGACGACCCCGCGCTCGACGGCCACGTGGTCGGCGCCGCGGTGTTCACCACCCAGGATCCCGTGGGCGAGCTGTTCCGGCTGTTCGACTACGTGAAGGCGGGACCCGCTCCCGAGCTCGTGTCCTTCGAGTCCCTCGGCCTGCAGCAGCAGAACAAGTTCGAGCTCTTCGACGGTGTGTACCGCGCACCCCGGTTCCAGGAGGGCGAGATCCCCTACCAGACGGCCGGCAGCGGCGCGTTGCACTTCAACGCGGCCGGCGAGCCCGAGCCCACGGGCATGGAGGAGATCCGCTTCTCGCTGAGCGTGCCCAACAAGGACGCCCCCGAGTCCGGCTGGCCCGTGGTCATGTACGGCCACGGCACCGGCGGCAACTACCACAGCTTCATCAGCGAGAAGATCGCCGGGATCATGGCGCGCAACGACGTCGCCGTGATCGCCATCGACCAGATCCACCACGGCACGCGAGACAACGGCCGCTGCGCCAACGTCTCGGACAAGGACAGCTGCGTCGAGCTTCTGTTCTTCAACTTCCTGGTCCCCACGGCGGGCCGGGACAACGTGCGGCAGTCGGCCATCGACTTCGTGTCGCTGCACAAGCTGGTCGAGAACCTGCGCATCACGCCGAACCAGTCCCGCGCCGGTCTGACCATCGCGCTGGATGGCAACCGCATCGGCTACATGGGTCACAGCCAGGGCGGCTTGAACGGTGCGCTCTACCTGGCCATCGCGAACGACGTCCCCGGCGGCATGCTCTCGGGCGCCGGCGGCGGCCTGGACATGAGCGTCGAGCTGAAGAAGGAGCCCGTGGACATCGCGGCGCCCTTCGCCGCGGTGCTCGGCCTCACGGCGGACGATCCGCTCGACCGCTGGCACCCCGCGCTCATGCTCGTCGAGACCTTCATCGCGCCGGGAGACCCGGTGAACTACGCGCCGTTCTGGTTCGCTCGCCCGCGCGAGGGCTACGCGCCCAAGAGCGTGTTCCTCACGGTCGGTCTGAACGACCTCTACACGCCGCCGGAGCTGAACTATGCGCTCTGCACCGCCGGTGAGGTCCCGATCCTCGAGCCCGTGGCGCACCCCATCGAGGGCATCGACCTGCTCGGGCTCGCGCCGGAGATCGCCCCGGTGCGGGGCAACGTGGCCGGCGGGCGGGCGTCCGCGGGGCTGGCACAGTACGCCGACGGCGACCACTTCGTGATCTTCGACCTGCCGAGCGCGCAGCAGCGCTATGCGAAGTTCCTCAACAGCCTGCTGTCGGAGCCCGTGCCCCAGGTGTTCTGAGGCCGGTTCGCCGAGCGGCGTTCAGCGCTTCTCGAGGTTCAGGCCGCCGGTGAACGCGTAGCTGACGTAGTCGTCGAACGCGTAGACGATGATGCCGAAGGGACGGCTGCCGCGGATGCGATGGCCGCCGTCCGTCAGCGACACGTGTTTGTAGACGCGCGAGGTGCCCGGCACGCCGTCCGCGCCGGCGAGGTCCAGGGGCTGCCCGTCCAGGGTGAGCTCCGTGTCGGCGTCCGCGATGACGGTGAGCCAGTCGTTCTCGTAGGTGCCGGGGACCAGGAACGCGTAGTCGTCGCGGTACTGCAGGTCCGGCGGCAGCAGGAAGATGGCCGGGTCGCCCGCGTGGTCGCCGAACATCGCCAGCGGGGACGTGGCGTTCTGGCCGACCATGATGCCCATGACCTCGATGAGGTTGTCGGCGTCGAGCGCGACGGGCACCTGCGTCCCGAACTCGCAGAAGCCATTCTCGCCGAGGACCAGCGTCACGCCGTCGGGCTCCAGGAAGTCCGCGCAATCGGGCACACCGGCGAAACCGGGCGGGACGGCGTCGAGCTGCGCGAAGGGCCGGCTCAGCGTCACGTGCGTATTGGCGGCCACCGCGAGGATCTTCCAGTACACGACCTCCGTCGGCTGGGGTCGGCGCTGGCGGAAGACCGGGGGCGTGAGCACGTACTGGCGGCCGAGGGTACCCGAGGGGAAGAGCTCCTCCTCGAGGTGGTCGCAGGCCTCGATCGTCTCCGGGTAGAAGCTGCACTGATGCGTGGAGAAGACGGCGACGGGCGAGGTGCTGTTGATCGCGCTGCCGCTGAAGTCCGGCGCCGTCCTGCCGAAGCCGCCCCCCCCCTCGGTCTGCAGAATCGCCGCGTCGTGCGCGTCGAGCGTCAGGCTGACGACGGCGCCGTTCTGGACCACGCGCCGCGCCCGGTCCGCCGCGACGCGGATGCCGCGGGGCAGGTTGACGGTGATCTCGGTGTTGTCCTCGGTGGCCACGATGGCCATGCCCGCGGGCACGGTGCTGCCCTGCAGCGGGCTCGTCCAGGCCGGTACGCCCAGGAACCGGTAGTCCGTGCCGAGGGCCGACGACGGAATCAGCAGGCTGGCGTCGTTGCTGTAGGTGTAGTTGCAGCAGTACGGGTTGAACTGGTAGGCGGCGATGGGCCGGTCCGTCTTCAGGCGGAACGCGATGGGACCGACCTGCGAGCTGTCGTCGAACTGCGGCACGCGCGGCAACAGGATCGTGGCCACGCCGCCGGGCGGGATCTCCAGGCCGTCGGCCTGCGCCACGTTCGGCTCGACCACGCGGCCGTTCTGGTCGCGGACCTCGGAGCTGACCGTCTCGGGTTGGAACGAGGGCTGGCCCAGGCCGGCCTCCGGCGGCTGAATCCGCATCGTCGCGACCAGGTTGGCCACCTGACGACGGGGATCGATCACGGTCAGGTGGGCGGGCTCGACCTCGTCCGCGTTGACCACGACCACCCCGATCGGCGCGTCCGGCGTGGCGCCACCGATGGGCATCAGCGAGATGTTGGGCAGCTCGACGGCCCAGTAGTCACAGCCCAGATAGCTGCGGTTCAGGGCGGCGAGCGCACAGGCCTGCGACACGCACTCGCCGTTGGCGCAGGTCTCGCCCGGGGCGCACTCCGGCTGCGGCGTCCACGTGACCCCGGGCTCGCAGAGGGCCGGCGTGGTGTTCGTGATGCAGAGGCGCTCACCCGCACGGCAGTCCGCCGGGCTCGGCAGGCACCGGTTGTCGTAGCAGGGCGCACCGTCCGGGCAGACGTCCAGGCCCCACTCGCCCTCTTCGTTGCAGACCTCGAGGGAGCTGTCGCCATCGGCGACGCAGCGCTGGCGACCTGGATCACAGTCCCGCGCGATGGTCCCTCCGCTGCCGCCGTCGCCGCCGTCCCCGCCGACCGGGATCGCCGTGCCGGCCGTGCCGCCGCTGCCCTCGCCGCCCGAGCCACCGCCCTGGGCGTTGCCCCCGCTGCCGCCGGTGGTGATGATCGAGAAGTCGGCCCGCCCGCCCGCCGCCGAGGCGTCGGACACGATCGTCGTGCCGCCGCCCCCGCCGCTGTCGTTGCACGCGGCGAGGCCGACCAGGCCGACGAGGCTCAGGCCGCAGAGTGGGGTGAGTCGGGGAAAGAGACGGCGAGACATGGGGGGCGCTCCTGCCGGCCGGGGCCGGGCTCTCCATCAAGCGGGCGCGGGATCAGAAGCCGCGTTCGTGCGGCATGACCTCGCGCGGGGACCGGAAGTACTGAACGGGCGAATAGCCCAGGAAGTTGCTGACGCGGCTGGTGTAGACGTCGGCGTAGTCGCCGACCTGCCCACCGAAGAGGCTGCGCTCGTTCT
The DNA here is from genome assembly GCA_903847385.1 of uncultured Myxococcales bacterium. Taxonomy (GTDB): domain Bacteria; phylum Myxococcota_A; class Bradymonadia; order UBA7976; family UBA1532; genus CAINDO01. The sequence continues at coordinate 12,186 of CAINDO010000080.1, read as the reverse complement.
CCTCGCGGAAGAGGCGGCCCCAGTAGGGGTTGAAGACGCGGTCGATGCGGTTCTCGAGCTCGGTGAGCTCCTCGAGCGTGCGGCGCAGCAGGTCGCGCTTCACGTCCAGCTCGGTGCGGGAGCGCTCGCGGGCGGCCTCGATGACCCGCGACTCGGGGCCCGTCAGGCCACCGGGGATGTCCGCCCAGCGACCGAGGCTCTTGAGCAGCGTGAGGTGGTAGTTGATGTCGTGGTCGAGGCGGATGGCCATCTCTTCCAGGCCATCGACGCGCCGCAGGCCGTCCCGGTGCTCGTGGGTCAACCGCAGCGTGTCCTCCATCTCCTGGATGATGAGCGCGGTGCGCCAATTGCTGTGCTTCTTGGAGCGCACGATGTCGCCGTAGATGTGATCGCCCACGTACAACACGGAGTCGGGGGCCACGCCGGTCATGCGCTCGAAGTCGCGCACGTTGCCGCCCTCGTAGATCTTGCCGCGCTCCAGCGAGGTCGCCTCGCCGACGCGATTGCCCGCGGCGTCCAGCTCGATGAAGGGGTTCGTGTCGATGAAGAACGAGGGCTTGCGCCCGCTGACGACGATGTAGTCGAAGTAGTTCCGCCAGGACTTGTAGAACGGCAGGGCGCCGTCCAGCAGGTACTTCATCACGGCGTCCGTGTAGAACCACTCGCTGTTCGTCAGCAGGAACATGCGCTTGCCGGCGCTGCGCAGCTTGTGCAGCGTGGTCGGCAGGTCCGGATCGCGGTCGATGTAAGTCGGCACGTTGGCCGTGATGACGGCCTTCATCGAGTTGTCGCGGTGGGCCTCGTCGATGGACTCGCGAATGTCGTCGAACAGCTGCTGGTACGACCAGGGCAGCGTGCGCCCCGCGCCCTCCCAGTGTTCGATGATGCCGGCGAGCAGCGTGGCCTCGGGCAGGCTGAACAGCGTGTCCACCCAGGCGAACCGCTGGCTGCTCAACTTGATGGGCATGCCGGCGTAGAGCTCGCGCCGCTTCTCCGCGGGCACGGCCTGGTAGCCGTGGTAACAGCGGCCCACCTGCCGGTGCGTATCCATCTTGAAGATGTTCCCCGTCTCCTTGTCGACGGCGAGCCCGCGGATGATGAACGCGTGGTCGAGCCGCGCTTCGTGGACCTCCTGCGGATAGCCCTTGTTGGCGATCAGCTTGGAGACCGTCGCCTGGATCGAGAGGGCGTCCATGGCATGCTGGTGGTAGGGCGCCAGCGTGTAGTCCATGTCGAAGCCGACCGTCTCGATCCGGGCCATGTTCATGTTCCGGTTGACGAAGATCTGCCGCGTCGGATCGCGGGGGGCCGAAGGGCCGCTGATGTCGGCCAGATCGGGAGGCAGGGGCTGGTACTTCGAGGGATCGCTCAAGACGTGGTCGACCTTCGTACCCGGTTGTTCCGTTTACTCGTGGACCCGCTGACTCTAACATGTCGGCCCGGCCGATCCACAAGGCCGCAAGTTGGGGAAATCCGTGCAGTTCCGGCCATTCTCGCCCAGGGCAGCCCTGGCTTTCGCTCTCGTCTCCCTGGCGCTCTCGACCCTCGTCGGCGTCGGTCCCGCGCGGGCGCAGGGGTCGGCCCCGGCGCTGGAGATGACGCGCAAGGACCGCCTCGCCGTCCTCTACTCGAATCAGGTCATCTTCGACCGCCGCGGTGAGCCGCTCGTCAGCGTGCGCGTGACCGAGGGCCAGAAGCTGGTGAAGTTCCGCAGCGGCGGTACGCTCACGATGCTGCCCTCGGCGGACGACGGCGCGCGCCTGCGGGCCCCGGCCGGCACGGGCTGGCAGGTCACCGTCGAAGAGGCGCGCCTGGGCAAGGTGCGCTGGTGGGTGGTGGCCGAGCGGCTGCCCGCCGGCGAGCTCACCGCCGCCGCCGAGAGCCGCAAGCGCTGGCAGACCGCCGGCCACGAGGTCTCGATCTTCGAGGGCGGCGCGCTGGTCGGCATCGCCGGCCGCACGCTGGACACCCGGTCGCTGAGCATCGCGGTGGACCCGCAGCCCACCCGCGAAGCGGCGGTCGCCGCGGCCGAAGCCCTCGAAGCCGAGCAGGCCATCCTGGGCGAGGTGGTGGCCGAGTCCGTCGAGCGTCCCGGGGGCTGGATCGTCGCGCGCGAGGAGCGCAGCGGCGTGGAGATCCGCGCCCGCGACCTGCTCTGGATCTCCCCCGCGGCGGGGCAGTCCGTGGACGTGGCGGACGTCGAGTTCGGTCGCGGCACCGCGCACAGCGGCAAGGCCGACCGGCGATACGCCGGTGACCTCTACCTGGCGATCGGGAACGACGGCCTGCTCGCCGTGGTCAACGTCGCCAGCGCGGAGACGCTCCTCGAGGGCACCGTGCCCAGCGAGATTCCGGCGTCCTCCCCCGAAGAGGCGCTGAAGGCCCAGGCCGTGGCCGCGCGGGGTCAGCTCCTGGCCAAGGTGGGCACGCGCCATCGCAGCGACCCCTATCTCCTGTGCGCCGACACGCACTGCCAGGTCTATGGCGGCGAGACGAAGGAGCACCCGCGCACCACGGCCGCCGTCCGGGCGACGCGCGGTCAGCTGCTCTTCGACGATCGCGGCCTGGTGGACACGGTGTACAGCAGCAACTGCGGCGGTCGCTCCGAGGCGTTCCAGCGCATGTGGGGCGGCCCGCGCAACCCCACCCTCGAGGGGGTCGTCGACGCCCCCGCCGGAGCGGATCTGGCCGGCACGGACGAGTCCGCCGTGGCCGCGCACATCGACCATCCCCCCGAGGGCGCTTACTGCGCGGTCACCGGCCGCAACAGCGGCGTCTTCCGCTGGACGGTCACGCGCACCGGCGCCGAGGTCTCCGCCGCGGTGAACAAACTCGCGCCGGTCGGCGAGGTCCACACCATCCAGGCCGTCAGCCGGGGTCGCAGCGGACGCGCGCTGGTCGTCGAATACGTCGGCAGCACGGGGCGCCACACGGTCACCGGCGAGTACGTGAACCGGAAGTTGCTCGGCAACTTGAAGAGCGGCCTCTGGATCGTCTCGCGCGAGGGCGGCGCCGCGGGGCGAGCGCCGACCACGTGGACCTTCCGCGGCGGTGGCTTCGGTCACGGCGTCGGGCTTTGCCAACACGGCGCCATCGGCCAGGCGCTCGGCCAACGGACGTTCGACCAGATCCTGAAGCTCTACTACCCCGGCAGCCGCCTGGAGAAGGCGTGGTGATGCCCTCGCCGGCGCAGCTCGCGGCGGCCATCGCCCGCCTCGCGGCCGGCGGGCTCGTCGCGTTTCCGACGGAGACGGTCTACGGGCTCGGCGCGGACGCCCGGCGCGACGAGGCCGTCGCCCGCATCTACGCGATGAAGCGTCGGCCGCGCTTCAACCCGCTGATCGCGCACGTCGCGGACGCCGACGCGGCCCGTGCGCTCGTGCAGGTCGACGCGCGGGCCGAGCGACTGATGGCCCGGTACTGGCCAGGCCCGCTGACGCTGGTGCTCCCGCGCCGCCCGGAGTGTGACGTGAGCCTCCTGGCGGCCGACGGCCTGGGCAGCCTGGCCGTCCGGCAGCCGGCGCACCCCGTCGCCGCGGCCCTGCTCGCGGCCTGGGGCGGACCCCTCGTCGCGCCGAGCGCCAACCGTTCGGGGCGCGTGAGCCCGACCACCGCCGCGGACGTCGAGGCCGAGTTCGCCGGCGAGTCGCTGGTGGTGCTCGACGGCGGGCCCTGCGCCGTCGGCCTGGAGTCGACGGTCGTCGACCTGCTTGACCCCCTGCCCCGCCTGCTTCGACCCGGGGCCGTGACCCGCGCCATGCTCGAGGCCGAGCTCGGCCCGCTGGACGCCCCGGTCCCCGGCGCCGCGCCGCGCGCCCCGGGGCAGCTCGCCAGCCACTACGCCCCGACGCTGCCGGTTCGCCTCGACGCGACGGCGCCCCGCCCGGGCGAGGCCCTGCTGGCGTTCGGCGAGGCCGAGCCGGCGGGCTACGCCGAGGTCTTCTGGCTCAGCCGCGCGGGCGATCCCGCCGAGGCGGCCGCATCGCTGTTCCGCGGCCTGCGCGCGCTGGACCGCCCCGACTTTGCGGGCATCGCCGTGTCGCCGATCCCGGACGTGGGCGTGGGCGAGGCGATCAACGACCGGTTGCGCCGGGCGGCCGCGGACCGGCTCGCCTGAGCGGCCACCTCAGCCGCCGGCGCCCCGCGAGACGCTGGCCGTGATGCGATCGCGCACGAGCGACGCGAGGACCTGCGGGTCGAAGGGCTTCTCCAGTCGGGAGTTGGCGACCTGGTCCAGGAACTCGCGGCTCTTGGCCGTGAACGCCCCGCCCGTGACGAACACCACGCTGTCGAGCAGTTGCGGGTGCGCGGACTCCAGGGCCCGGTAGAAGTCGGGGCCGGACATCTCGGGCATCATCATGTCGCACAGCACGACGTCGAAGCGCGCGCCCTGAAGGAGCAGCACGAGCGCGTCGTCCGCGCGGGTCACGGTGGTGACGTCGTTCTCGCGCTGCAGAATCCGCCGCACGACCGCGCCCACGGCCTCCTCGTCGTCGATCACCAGCACCCGACCGCGACGCGGGCCGGACATCACGGGCGTCGGCCCGGAGTTGGCCTTGGGTGCCGGCGCCGCGCCACGTTTGGCGGCCGGCAGGCGCAGCACCAGCTCCAGGGTGTCCCCGCTGTGCCGCGTGACGAGCGTCGCGCCCAGCTCCTGCGCTGCGAAGACGCAGTGGGCCGGGCTCAGGATCTCGGCGTCGTCCGCCGTGTCGGAGTCGGCCACGAGCCCCGCCGTGGGCCGGGCGCGGACGATGACCTGCGCGCGGCCCGCCTCGTCGCTCGCCTCGAGGCGCACCTCGGCCTGCTCGGTGAGGCCGTCGGCGATGGAGCGCGCGCCGAGCGTCAGCATGCTGACCACCAGCTGGCACAGCTCGGACTCGGAGAGCTCGACGGCGGGCAGCCGCATGTAGGCGTGGAAGAAACGAGCGCGCTGCCGGACCTGGGTGCTCGCGAGGCGCCGCGCGCCATCGAGCACCCGCACGAGATCCGTCGCCCGCGGGGTCGTCGAGGTCTGCCCGAGGAGCTTGAGATCCCGCACGGAGAGCCGGACGCGGTCCGCGGCCTCGCGGGCCTCACGCACCGAATCCGTCAGGTGCTCGAGGACGTCCGGCAGGCGCGCCAGGACCGACTCGTCGCTCTCGTCGCGGGTCCCCCGGCGCATGCCCTCGAGCTCCTGGTGCACGAAGTCCAGGTGGGCCACCAGGGAGACCATGGGGTTGTTGATCTCGTGGGCGAGACCGACGGCCAGACCGCGTGTCGCGCCGAAGTGCTCGCGCACGACCGCCCGGTGTCCCTCGGCGATGGTCTCCGTCACGTCCGTGACGACCACGAGCGTCCCGTGCAAGGTGCGGGCGGCGTCCCGCTGCGGGAGCGAGGCCAGGCGAACGTGCCGAAGGTGCTCGCCCAGGCGCAGCGAGAGCATCTCGCCCACGATGGCATCGCCGCGGGTCAGGCGCTCGTACGGCGAGTCGCCGGTCGGAAAGGGCGCGCCCCCGAAGTCGTGCGCCAGGGCCTGGAGCGAAGCCCGGACCGAGGCGTCGTCCGCGCCGAAGATGCCCTCGGCCACGGGGTTGGCGGAGACCAGGGCCAGCCGGGCATCGAGGACGAGCACGGCGGCGCCGGTCGCCTCGAGGGCGGCGAGGACGACTGCGAGCGCGCCGGAGTCACCGGTCGTGGAGGGCAAGAGGTTCTTTGGGGGCCAGAGCGCCATCGGTCTCGTTATCGGTCGGACGGTTTCGGGACTCAACGCAGAAATCGCCGAATCGGCCTGCGCGGCGACAACTGAGGTTCAGCGCCGCCCTGCCGGGGCCTTGCGACCGGGCGGGAGCCGGGCCCCCGTTCGGCCCTGCGCGAGCCAGTAGAGGTGGTGGTCGATGTACTCGCCGAGGCGCGCGGAGAGGTCGGCCACCTCGGGGTCGTCGTCGAAGCGGTTCACCCGTTCGCCGGGGTCGTCCCCGAGCCGGTAGTACTCGGCGTAGCCCTCGTTGATGCGGTCGATGAGCTTGTGCCGACCGAGCACGAGCGAGACCTGATGACTGCCGTAATTCGAGTCCGGCAGGACCTCGCTGTAGACCGGATACGGCGCCGGCGCGACGCCGGTGCGCAGCTCGGCGGCGCGCGAGTGACCCACGAACCGCGCGGGGATCTTCACGTTGAGCAGGTCGAGCAGCGTCGGGGCGACGTCGATGTGGGCGGCCGGCACCTCGACGACCCGCGCCGGCAGCCCCGGCACGCGCATCACCAGGGGCACGTGGGTCATCTCCTCGTAAAGCGTGGCCCCGTGGAACCGGTGTCCGTGGTCCAGGAACTCGTCGCCATGGTCGGCGGTGACGACGACGATCGTCTTCTCCCAAAGGCCACGGGACTTCAGCCCGGCGATCAGCTGTCCCAGGTGGTCGTCCACGTATGCGAGGTTCGCCTCGTAGAGCGCCTCGTCCGAGTCGTCCCGCGCCGGGTGTCCGGGCACCTCGCCGTAGGGATCGTGCGGATCGTAGTAGTGGCCCCAGAGGAAGAAGCGGTCCTTCGTCGGCTTGGCCATCCAACGGTCGACCCAGCCGAGCATGCCCTTCGTCAGGTGCTCGGCGCCCGGCGTGTCCCCGTGTTTCGTGAAGTCGCTGGTCTCGTAGTTCTGGTACTCCGTGCCCTGCTTCAGGCCCCGCACGAAGAAGATCGTCACGTTGGCGTAGAGCGCGGTCTGCCAGCCGGCGTCCCGCAGCACCTCGGCGAGCATCAGCTCCTTCTCGACCGGCGTCTGGTCCGGCCCGAACTCGATGCGGCTCGGGACGTTGCTGGCCATCAACGCCGGGATCGACCAGTACGTCGCGGCCCCCTGGCTGTAGGCGTTGCGAAAGTCGATGCCCTCGGCGGCGAGCTGCTGCAGGTTGGGCATCAACCTCCGCGCGAAGTCGTCGCGCACGGCGTCCAGCGTCAGGAACAGGACGTTGTAGGGCTGGACCGGGAGCGCGGGCTCCGATCGGGGGGGCGCCACGAGCGGATCCGCCTTGAGGCGCAGGTCCGCCCCCGTGCAGTTCTCGTCCACGCGGTTGTCCGGCGTGTCGTACCCGCCCGGGCGGACGTCCGGATTGGCGTCGTCGCAGTCGCCGCCGCCGAAGAGCGCCGGCACGCCGTCACCGTCCCTGTCCGCCAGCGCGCGCAAGCGCCGGAACAGAGGCCCGGTGACCACGGTGTCGCGGTCGAGCGCGAGGAGCCGGGTCTGTCGCCCGCCCACGCTCCGGGCCGCGAAGCCGAGGCCGAGCGCCGGCAGCAGCATCGCCGTGAGCAGGGCCCCCGCCGCGAGGCGGGGCGCACGACCGCAGAGCCGCTCGGCCCCCTTGAAGGTGGCGCCGAGCAGCACGGCGTAGAGCAGCCCCATCCAGGCCGGCCGAAGGTCGACGGACCTCAACTCGACCAGCAGGACCGGCGCGAGCAGACCGCCGAGCACCGAGAATCCGACGACCCAGAGGCCCGCCCCCGACGCCGTCGTCGGGTCCAGTGGTCGCGGTAAAACGCGGCGCAGGCGCTCCAGCAGGCGCGCCCACAGGCCCACCAGGGGGCCGGCCAGCGCCAGCATCACCAGCAGCGCCAACGCCCCCACGAGGCCGGCCGCCAGCCCCTGGTACACGGGCTTGCGCATCGTCTGCACGAACGCCACGACCGCGCTCTGCACCGCGATGATGGACACGCCCAGGGTGAGCGCCCCGTGAATCGCCCAGGCCGCCCGGCGGGCCGGCGCGAGCTCGGGCGCATCCGCCCGGCCCCAACGCCAGCCGGCGGCGATCAGCGCCCGCGTTCCGGTCAGCGCGAAGCCACCGAGCAGCAACGGCGCGCCCAGCAAGCCCAGGATGCACAGCCCGAGCGCCAGCCCCTGCCCCGCCCCGCCCAGCGCCACGCCCCCGAACAGCCAGGTTCGCAGAATCTCCACCGAGGCGAGGACGAACGCGGCAAAGGCCGGGGGCAGGCAGAAGCGGAGAAGGCGGGCGGCGAATCGCACTATTGAACCTTGAGGTCGAAGGGGTACCGGACCACACCCACACCGCCGGCCGGCGGCGGAAAGCGCCAGCCCCGCGCGCGGCTCTTGATGCAGTCGGTCACGGCGGCGGAGCGCAGGGTGTCCTGGGTGATGGCCACGCCCGTGGGCGTGCCGTCCGCGCCGAGCGTCCACTGCACGACGATGCGGCCGCCGACGCTCGGGTCCTTCAGCGCGACCGCGCCGTAACAGGCCTCGACATCGGAGAAGTGGCTGCGGATCACCGCCTGCGCGGAGACCTCGCGCGCCGTCTCGGGGGGCGGCGAGGGCGAGAGTTTCGTCTGCCCACCGCCGGGCGAGGCCGGCGCCGCGGGCTTCGGCGCCGGCTTGCGCGGGTCGGCCGTGACCACGGGCGCTTCGGCGACGATGACCGGCGCACCGGCGACGATGTTGAAGCCCGCGTCGGCCGGGGCCTGCGTGGCCGGGGCCTGCGTGGCCGGGGCCTGTGTGACCGGCGCCGAGGGCGCGAGCGTCGGCGGAGCCGGAGGCGGTGTGGGTGTGTCGGTTGCCTCGTGACACTGGGTCAGGAGGCAGAGGGCAGCCAGGCTCACGACGAACGACGGGCCGTGTCGGTTCTCAGGAGATCGCATGCGCTCTCCTACGGCCCCGACGCCTCGCCGGTCCCCCCGGCGGTGCCGACTGCGCGCAACTGGCCGTGACGCCGGTAATAGTCGAGCACGGCGGCGGCCACCGGGTCGTTCTTGTACTTGCGGCAGGCCTCGACGAGGGCCTGCGTGACGCGCGGCGAGTTGCTGTCGAAGAACGCCGGCCCCACCCGGAACCCGGGGAAGTCCCCCGAGGTCACCGACGGGTCGGACTCGAGCCGCGACCACGGTTCGACGCGGTACCACTCCACGGCGCACTGCGCGGGGAGGCCCACGAGCTCGGGCTCCGCGCGGGACGGATCGCCCCGCGACGAGAAGCCGAGCGCGAGCTGCACCACCTCGGCGCCGGCCGCGACCCAGGGCTTGCGCAGCGACTGGGCTTCGTCCGGGCCGCGCAACACACCGTGGGCCAGGAGCACGCGTTGACCGGGGGCCCCCTTCTCGATCAGGGGCACCTCGAGCAGTTCGGCCAGCGCCGCGGCCACGGGGCCGTGGTGCGGTCCGCTGCCGCCGACGGCGTCGAAGCGCCAGTTGCGCTCGCGAATGAGGCGCAGCAGACGGCCGATCGTGACGGCGCAGTGGCGGTACGTGAGCTGCAGGTACCGCGGCAGTCGCAGCTCCAGGCCGCCGTCTCCCAGCGTGCCGAGCACCAGCGTCGCACCGAACAGGTATCGCATGGCCCGCGCCTCTTCGACGGGATCGCGCAGGGGCCGCGGGGGTCGCGTGGAGCCGGCGGGCACGGGCTCGATGAACTCGCGGTAGCGCGGCAGGGCGTCCAGGAGCGGCTGGGCCGCCGGCTCGTCCGACTCGCGGAGGACCTGCTCGGCCTCGTCGTAGCGCCCGAGCGCCATCAGCATGCGCCCGGCGTTGATGCGGACGCCGGGCGCGCCCCCGGGGATCGCCGCCTGGTAGTCCTTCAGGGCGTCGTCGTAGCGGCGCAGGCGGCCGTTCACGTAGCCACGCCACTCGATGATCTCGCTGTCCTCGCCGAACGTCAGGGCCCGGTCGAGCATCTCCAGGGACTCGGAGAGCGCCGTCTCGTCCCGCCCCCCCGTGGCCAGCATGCGGCCGAGAAAATACCAGGGCTCGGGGAACTGCGGATCGAGCGCGCAGGCCTCGCGGTAGGCGTCTTGCGCCTCCTCGGCCTTGTCCTGCAACTCGAACATCCGCCCGCGCTCGAAGTGTTTGCGGGCGATGCGGTCCGTCAGCTCACTCATCCCGGCATCCGCTTTCCTGACCAAATCGCGTGCGTGGCGTCGTGTCTCTCCGCGCAGGCGGCCGCCCCGACCCCGAAGGCAGGGGGAAACTTGATCGGATTGGCGGCCGGGTCAAGGGGCGGTCGCTGCCCGCTCGTCCGTTCCGGCGACGCGCTCGAGGTCGATGGCATCAGGCACGTGGACCCCCGCAGGCACCACCACGCGGAAACGCACGGCGCCCAACAGATCCGCGTCCGCCACGACGGAGGCCCCCGGGCGCAGGTAGGCGGGCTGCGCCGAGCCGCGAAGCACGGACTCGGCCAGCAGGCGCCGCACGGCCGCGCGCCCGACGCCCCGGGCGCGCTCGGGGGAGACATCGGGGCCACCCTCGACGCTCAGGGGGGCCGGGACGACCACGTCGCCCGGGCTCAGCGCCGTGCCCGCGAGCAGCGTCCGGGCGAGCAGCGCCTCGACCGAGAGCCCGCCCGGCGGCCCCCCCGTGACGCCCAACCGGGCCTCCGTCGGGGCGCCGCCGGGGGCGCGGAGAACGAAGTAGGGCCCGGCCCGCAGGAAGCCGTCCGCGGCGCGCGCCGTGCGCCCGAGCGCTTCGGCGTCGGCGGGGTTCAGGCGCGCCAGAAAGAGATACTCGCCCAGCGACAGCTCCGTGAACTGAACGTACCCGGCCACGGCCTCGCGCAGAAGCGCCGGGTCGCGGGCCGCGTCCGGCGTGAGCGGCCGCCCCAATACGATGCCGAGGGTCGGGCGAGCCTCGACGAGCAGCGGCGTCTCGAGCGCGAGGCCGGCGAGCGTCTGGGCGACGAGGCCGCGGAGTCGCCACGGCAGGCGCTGCCGGGCCTCGATGCGGACCAGGTCCTCCCGCGTGGGCAACACGGCGGGGCGATCGGAGCCCGCCACGACCCGCGCATCCCGGCGGCTCGGGCCGTTCTCGCCGACGACGAAGATGCGCGCGTCGGGGGTCACCGGGCCCAGGCGACGGGCCGGGCCCACGTCCACGAGACACGCCGGGAGGGCTCGCCACTCGCGGCGCCGGGCCCACAGTTCGGCCGCGCCCGGCACCTCGCCCGAGGTCACCGCGGGCAGCGTGGCGGCGCGACCCGGCAGTGGCAACACGCGCAGGCCGTCGGCGTCGTCGCGGGCGACGAGACCCCAGCGGGCGGCGTGCGCGGGCTCCGGCCCCTCTGCAGGCGGCGGCAGGCGCAGCGCCGCCCGGCAGGTCGGGTCCAGGGGCGGGCCATCGAAGCGGACGAGGCGGGCGACCTCGTATCGCGAGAGCTCGGGACCCAGCACGCCGGCCAGCGGCGCGACCCGCAGCCCTGCGGCGGCCAGGCCCCGGGCGACCGCCGGGAGCGTCTCCACCCACCCGCAGTCCCCATCGCCTTCGGGCGCACCGAGCTCGATCACGTCCCCGTCGCGGGCCATGCCGGCGACGCGCGCCTCGACGGACTCGGCGGCGGCGCGCCCCACATCCAGATGGAGGCTCCAGTAGACCTGGGGGCGGTCCACGACCGAGCCCCAGCCCAGCAGCGCCCCCTCGCGCACGGGACCGCGCCAGGGGAGCGGCGTCATCGGCGCGGGGCCACCGGCGCGCTTCAACGCGTCGGCCAGCAGGCGGCCCTCGGTGCCGAGGCCGGCGCGAAAGGTCGCCGCATCGGCACGCCACCCAGGCGAGATCGCGTCGATCTCCAGGGCGACCGCGTGCCCCTCGGCGCTCAGCCGGGCGAGCGTCGCCCGGGTCGCCTCGGGCTCGGCGGCCAGCGCGACCTCGAGCTCGGCGGGGGCCAGGAAGAAGGTCGCCGGGAAACCGGGACGCCCGGCGACGGGCTCGTGCAGGCGCGCGAGCAAGGGCGCCGCGCACGCGCCCAGTCCCGAGAGGGTCAGCGCGACCCGGGGCGTCTCCCCTGCGGGCGCGGGGCCCCCGCGGAGGTAGACGTCGTGGAAGACGTCCAGCCCGCCCGGTGTGGGGGCCGATGCGCCGGGCGACGGACCCGTCGCGGGGGCCGGGCCGCCGCACGCCGCGGCCAGCGTCGGACCCAGCAGGGCGGCGGCGCGGAGAATCGTGCGCCGATACAGAGACATGCCCGGGCAACTTAGTTTTCCCGCCGGGGCGAGACAACGGGAAACCGCGCCTTTGACCGCGGGCCTCGCCTGGGGCAGTCTCCGCGCGTGTTCACCGGACCCCAGGACCCCCCGTGCATGCGCGCCTGGCGTGCGGGATGCTTGGCCGTGGCGCTGCTCTTCCCCGCGGTGTCCGCGCAGGGTCGGACACCCGAGGCGCGGGGCCCGCTGGCGGCGTGCGCGCTGGCCGACCCCCGCGCGGACGCGCTCCGGGGCTCGCTCG
>CAINDO010000079.1 GCA_903847385.1 uncultured Myxococcales bacterium | reverse complement strand
GCGGTCGTCGGCGGCAGCGGCGGCTCCGGCGGTTCCGGCGGCGCGGTCGTCGGCGGCTCCGGCGGCTCGGGCGGCGCGATCGTCGGCGGCAGCGGTGGCTCCGGCGGTTCCGGCGGCGCCGGTGGCGCCGGGGGCGGCTGTCTGGCGGACGAGGACTGTCCCGCCGGCACGCTCTGCATCGAGGGCCTTTGCCAGGCCCAGCTGCCGATCGCGTGCGAGGCGGCCGTGTCCATCGACGCGCCGGGCACCTTCGTCGGCAGCACGGCGGAGCTGCCCGATACGCTCGGGGCGATCTGCGGCGAGGCGAGCGGTGGCGAGGCGGTCTTCACCCTCGCCGCCGGGCTCGGCGAGGTCTGCATCAGCACCATCGGCACGGGCTTCGACACGATCCTTTCGGTGCGCTCGATCTGCGGCGATGCCGGGTCCGAGCTGCTGTGCAACGACGACTCGGACCTCCTCGCCGAGGGGCTGACGAGCGACATCACGCTGGCCGACCAGGCCGCGCCCGTGACCATCGTGCTCGACGGCTACGCCGGCGCGGCGGGCGACTTCGTGCTGACCGTGACGCCCGGGGCCTGCGGCGCGCCGCCCGCGGCGTGCCTGGTGAACATCGACTGCGCCGCCGGCGAGATCTGCGAAGCGGGGGCCTGCGTGCCCGCGCCCGCGGAGTGCGCGGCGGACGCCGACTGCCCCCTCGGGACGGCCTGCGTCGAGGGCGCCTGCATCGAGATTCCCCCGGTCGACGCCTGCTCGGCGCCGCCGGTCATCGACGCCTTCGGGACGTTCGAGGCCAACTCGTCCGCGGGCGGGGCCTCCGCCGCCGGGAGCTGCGGTGGCCCGGAGAGCGGCCGCGAGCTCGTCTGGCGACTCGACGCTGGCCTCGGTCCCGTGTGCCTGAGCACCGGCGGCTCCAACATCGACACCGTGGTCTACGTTCGCAGCGACTGCGGCGACGCGGCGACGGAGATCGCCTGCGTGGACGACGTCCTGCCGGGCGTGCGCACGTCGGAGCTGTCGCTGGTGGGCCAGGAGGGCGGCGCCTACGTGTTCGTGGACGCCTACTTCGCGCAGCAGGCCGGGCCGGTCGTGCTGACCGTGACCCCGGGCCCTTGCCCCGAGCACGTCGCCTGCGAGAGCGACCTCAACTGCGCGGCGCCGGACCTCTGCACCTACGACCCGGAGACGGACACGAACGTGTGCGTGACGCCGCCGGTGGATTGCGTCGCCGACCTGCAGTGCGGCGAGGGCCTCCTCTGCGTGGACGGCGTCTGCACGCTGCCCGCAGCGCCGGACTGCCGCATCGACGCCGACTGCGCGGCGGGCGAGACCTGCACGGACGGCGCCTGCGTGCCCGTGCCCGTCGCCTGCGTGGCCGACGCGGACTGCGCCGCCGGTGAAGCCTGCCTGGACGGCGTGTGCGCCGTGCCCCCCGGCTGCGCCGCGGACGCCGACTGCCAGCCCGGTGAGACCTGTGTCGGCGGCGCCTGCCTGCCGAGCGCGCCCGGCGGCACCTGCGAGGCGCCGACGCTGATCGCCGCGGGCGGGCTCTTCGCCGGCACCACGGCGGGCCTCGAGAACCTCCAGGACACCCTCGTGTGCAACGGCGGCGAGGGCCCGGAGACGATCTATCAGCTCGACCCCGCATTGGGCGAGGTCTGCGTGCGCAGCTGGGGCTCGACCTTCGACACGGTCCTGCACGTGCGCAGCGGCTGCGGCGACGCCGCGACCGAGCTCTCCTGCAACGACGACACGCTCGGCACGCAGTCGGAGCTCTACGTGCCCGCCCAGGAGGGCCCGTCCTTCCTGTTCGTCGACGGTTACGGGCCGGACAGCGCCGGCCCCTACGTGCTGCGGGTGACGCAGGGCAACTGCGACGTGCAGTGCGCCGTCGATCCGGATTGTCCGGAAGGCCGCGTCTGCGCCGCCGGTGAGTGCCGAGTGCCCGAGTGCGCCGACGATGGCGAATGCGCCAGTTGGGCCGCTTGCATCGACCGCTTCTGCGCGCCGCGGCCCTGCGCGGACGACGCGGCCTGCGGCGACGGCAACATCTGCACCGAGGGCGGTTGCGGCATCGGCGAGTGCGGCACCGACCAGGACTGCGGCCGGGGAGAGACCTGCACCGGCAGCCGCTGTGTCGGCCGCGCCTGCGCCGCCGACGCCGATTGCGTCGCCGGTGAGCTGTGCATCGAGGGCATCTGCCTCGTCGCGCCGGCCGGTGACGCCTGCACCGAGCCGACCGTCGTCGACGGCTTCGGCACGCTCCGCGGCACCACCGTGGGCGCTCCGGATCTGCGCAACGGCGACTGCAACGCCGGGATCTCCCCGGAGGTCGCGTACGCGCTGCCCGCGGGGCTCGGCGTGATCTGCGCCGAGGTCCACGGCAACGGCTTCGACACCGTGATGCACGCGCGCCGCGCCTGCGGCGACGCCGCCAGCCAGCTCGCCTGCAACGACGATCTCGGCCTCGGCGCCCTGGGCTCCCGCGTCGAGATCGATCTGACCGCCGAGGGCGCGTTCCTGTTCGTCGATGGCTACAACGGCGCGGCGGGCACGTACGTGCTCACCCTGACCGAGGGGCCCTGCGGCGAGCCCGTGGCCTGCGCCGAGGACGCCGAGTGCGCCGACGGCCGCGTCTGCAACGGGGGCGTGTGCACCACGCCCATCTGCGTGGACACGACGGACTGCCCGGCGTTCCGGGACTGCGCCGCCGGCCACTGCCTGGAGATCCCCTGCGAGGTCGACGAGACCTGCGTCGGCGGCATCTGCGAGGTCGGCGTCTGCGCGCCCCCGCAGTGCGCGGACGCCGCGGAGTGCCCGGCGTTCAACACCTGCGACGCCGGCCGCTGCAACCCGATCGCCTGCGAGCTCGACGCCGACTGCGCCGACGGCATCTGCGAGGGCGGGTTCTGCCAGGGTCCGCTCTGCTCGGCCGACGCCGACTGCGCGGTGGGCGAAGGCTGTGACACGGGCCGCTGCGTGGCGGTGACCTGCGTCTCCGACCCGGACTGCCCGGTGGGCAGCATCTGCAACGACGGCATCGTCTGCAGCGCGCCGGAGTGCGCGGTGGCGGCGGACTGCGGCCTCGGCTTCGACTGCCAGTCCTCCCGCTGCGTGGAGCTCAGCTGCGTGAACGACGGCGACTGCGCCGCCGGTGCGCTGTGCATCGACGCGCACTGCATCGACGCGCCCAACGGCGACGCCTGTGACGACTCCACGCTCATCGACGCGTTCGGCGCGCGACAGGGCACCACGGTCGGCGGCTCGGCGATCTACGGCGCCACCTGCGGCGCCGGCGCGACGGGCGCCGAGCGGGTGTTCCTGGTCGACTCGGCCCTCGGCATCGTGTGCCTCACGACGTACGGCTCGACGTTCGACACCATCCTCCACACGCGGACCGAGTGCGGGTTCTCCGCGACCGAGACCGACTGCAACGACGACGCCTTCCAGCGGGTCTCGGCCCTCACGGTCGACGCCACGGGCGGGCCGGTCTACGCCTTCGTCGACGGCTACAACGGCGCCGAGGGCGACTACGTGCTCAACGTGTCCGAGGGGCCCTGTGCGCCCATCGACTGCCTCGCCGACGCCGACTGCGACGCCGGGTTCGCCTGCAACGAGGGCGCCTGCGTCGAGATCCCCCCGCCGCCCTGTGCGGCGGACGCCGACTGCGCGGCGAACGAGGCCTGCGTCGGTGGCGTCTGCGCGCCGCGCATCGCGTGCGCGACGACGGACGAGTGCGCGGGCGGCGAGACCTGCGAGCTCGGCTTCTGCCTGCCCTCGGCGGACGCCTGCGTGCTGCCGGTCGCGATCCAGGCGGTCGGCACGACCCTCGGCACGACGCTCGGCGGCTCCGCGGCCCACACCGGGAGCTGCGCCGGCGACGGGACCGAGACGGTCTTTGCGCTCGACCCGGCGCTCGGCGTCGTGTGCGTCGACACCGTGGGCACGAACTTCGACACGGTGCTGTACGCCCGCACGGGCTGCGGCGACGAGGCGACGGAGACGACCTGCAACGACGACGCCTTGGACGGCGCGCTCGCCACGGCCTCGGAGATCACCGTGCCCGCCGCCGACGGGCCCCGCTACGTGTTCGTCGACGCCTTCCGCGTGGGCCCCGGCGCAGACTTCGTGCTCAACGTGACGGCCGGGCCCTGCGCCTGCCGCGCGGACGGTGCCTGCGGGGACGCGCAGCACTGCATCGAGGGCACCTGCACGGACATTCCGGCCGGTGGCTGCCTCCTGGACGCCGACTGCGCCGACGGCGAGCGCTGCGTGGACCAGCTCTGCGCGCCGCCGGCCAACGCCTGCGACTCCGCCGCGGCCCTGCCCGACGGCGAGCACGTCGTGGTCCAGGGCGCGACGAACCCCGACGACGGCTCGTCCCAGAACGGCAGCTGCGCGCCCGCCAACGGCGCGGAGCAGGTCTACGTGTTCGACGTCGCCACGCCCACGTGGTTCTCCGCCACCGCGGACGGCTTCGACACGGTGCTGTACCTGCGCGGCGACTGCTACGACTCGGCCACCGAGGTCGACTGCAACGACGACGCGGCCAACGCGCCGGGCTCGACGATCGCCGAGCGGCTCCTGCCCGCCGGCACCTACGCCCTGGTGGTGGACGGCTACAGCTCGCTCAACGGCGGCGCCTTCACGCTCGACGTGACGCGCCGCGCGGACTGCCCGAACGGCGCCGCTGCGACTTGCGGCGACGCGGCCCTCGGGCAGGCCGTCGGGACCCGGTACACCTGTGACCGGGGCGTCTACACCGTCGCCGAGGCGTGCGCGAACGGCTGCGCGGCCGGCGCCTGCGTCGTCGGCCCCCGCGCCGGCACCTGCGACGAGCCGCTCGTGCTGCCCTACGGCCCGGCCGTCACGGTCCAGGACGACACGACCCGCGGTCGCGCGCTCCAGCAGGGCACCTGCGGCGGCGCCAACTCCGGCGAGCTCGTGTACCGCCTGGACGTCCCGGTGGCCGCGACGCTGGACATCCGGTCGAGCGGCTTCGACACGATCCTGTACGTCCGCAGCACCTGCGGCGACACGGCGACGCAGATCGCCTGCAACAACAACTCGACGCCCCCGGGCGGTGGTGGCTCGCGGATCTTCCGCCGGTTCGCCGCCGGGACGTACTACATCGTCGTGGACGGCCGCGGTGGCCGCTCCGGCGCGTTCGAGCTCTCGCTGACCGCGAACTGAGCTTCGCCTCGGCCGCCCGCCCCCGACGCCCCCCGCCTTCGTTCCCGCCCCCTCGCACTCACTCCAACGACACGCTGAGCCACGCGTCCGGCCACTTCGCCGGGCGCGCCTGCTCGACGTGCAGGCCTGCGGTCCAGCACGCGCATCGGCCCTGCCAGCGCAGATCGCCGACGTGACCGAGGAATCGACTCGGCCCGAGCGCGAGCGCCACGTCCCACGAGGCGGTCAGGGGACCGACGACGAACTCCAGCCCGGGCAGCAGGGTCTGACCGGCGGCGGCGTCTCCCCGCGGCAACTGCAGCGCGGCGGGGTTCGCCGCGACGAGCAGGGGCGTGGCGCCGGCGGTGTCGAGGCGCGTGTAGCCGGCGCGGACGCCGAGCGCGTCGGGCCCCACGCGCGTGCGGACGCCCACGGTGTCGCCCTCGGCGAAGGCCGCGTCCACCGCGACCCAGGGCGCGTGGGCGTCCAGCGTGAACCACGGCCAGTCGCTGCCGGCGCGCGCGAAGTCGCGGCCCCAGGCGCCGACCACGGTCAGGCTCGCGGTGGAGCCGACGAGCGTCGAGCCCAGCGTCGCCCAGGCGATGGACACTTCGCGCGCGGTGTCCAGCGGATCCGGGGAGGGGACGGCGGCGCCCGACGTGCCTGCGGCCCCGTGGGCGCCATGGAGCGCGGCGTCGACGCGGTGGCGGGCGTCGCCGAACGCACGCTGTGCCCCGAGCGCGGTGACCCCCTCGACGACGCCGGCGATCGTCGTCGACTCGCCCCCGGTTCCCTGGCGGGCGATGGTCCGCTGGCGACCGCTCAGCCCGGCGCGGACCGGGCCGAACCAGGTCTCGGTGTCCGCCGTCACACCCGCCGTCAGGCGGCTGGCGTCCGCGCCGTCGCCCCGCGCGAACTGCTCGTCCGCCTCGGCGGCGAGCTGGACCGGACCGGCCAGCGTCGCGACGCCCAGATGGGCCGCGGGCATCCAGTGGACCTCGCCGCTGCGGTGGTCGCGGACGAGGGGCGCGCGCACGACGGCGGCGAGTCGTTCACTGCCGATGGAGGCCGTGGGGCGGAGCGCAGTCGAGGGCGCGAGGGCGGACGCCGGGGCGCGGGCGTGGGCGGTGTGCAAGCGCTCGGACGAGGCGAAGCGGCCCTCCAGCGCCAGTTGGGGTGCCCCGAAGTCGGCGCTCCCGGCGCCCTCGACCTCCAGTCCGCGCGGGTCGCCGGCGACCGTGAGGCGGCCGTCTCGGCGAGGATCCGTGCGCCAGCGAAGGCGCGCGGACCCCGTGGGCCCGGCGCCCGTTTCGTAGCCCGGCGCGGGCGTGAGGTCGGCGCTGCGGCCGAGGGGCAAGAACAGGGGCAGCCGGCCCGCGGGGCCGTCCTCGCCGCGCCACGCCAGCTCGGGGGGCAGCACGCCGGCGCGTCGGGCCTCGAGCGGGAACTCCCAGGCGGGGGCCGCCATCACCGGCACGCCGCCGAGCCGGAGCGTCGGCCAGGTGGCGCTCACCGAGGTGGCGTCGTCCAGGGCGAGGGTGTCCGCGCGGACCTCCCAAGGCGGATCCGCGCAGCGGCAGCGTGTGAAGCGGGCGGCGGTGGCCCGCACGTGGGGGACACCATCGGCCTCGGACCAGCTCGCCGTCTCGGCTTTCACCACGAAGAGCGGGCCTTGAAGCACGAGGCCCGCGACCTCTCCGGCGCCGTCGCCGCAGACCTGCGCACGGTCGGCGTCGAGCGTGGCGTCGGGGCCGGTCGCGGTGACGCCCTCCAGGGCCCAGGCGTCGGCGCAGGTGCTCCCGGGTGCCGGCCAGCGGACGGAGCGGACCCGCCATCTCCACGGGGCGAGCGTCAGCTCCAGCGCGTCCGCGCGGCCGCCTTCGGGACCGCTCTCGAGGCGCTCGGCCTGGAAGGCCGCCGGTTCAGCCGCCGGGGCGGGCGGGAGCGCGGGCCACGGCAGCACGGGTCATTGCGGGGGCGCGACGGGCTCGGTCGGCGCAGCGGGCTCCACGGGCGCGGGCTCGGCCTCGGCGGGC
>CAINDO010000078.1 GCA_903847385.1 uncultured Myxococcales bacterium | reverse complement strand
GCGACGTGTCGCCGATCATCACGCGCTTCACGCCGCCGCAGATCATCTACGAGGTGCTGCCGCTGCAGTACGTGGTCGAGGCCATCCCGGCCCTCGACAGCGATCCGATCACCGCCTACGAGTACGACTTCGGCGACGACAACACCGCCAAGTACGTGGACGGCTCGGTGACCGCCAACCGCTCCGAGTACAACGGGCCCGACAAGGCCACCGTCGTCCATCAGATCCGTGAGATGGGTCCGCAGACCCTCGCCGTCCGCGTGTACGACACGGACACGCGCGGCATCCGCAAGTACAACCTGGACGTGCGCGAGGCGAACTTCAGCATCCTGCTCGAGCACCTGCGCCAGAAGGTCGCGGCGACCCTCGCCAACCCGGCCTTCAACGCCCAGCAGAAGATGTCGCTGCTCGACGCCGAGACCTACATCCGGCGCGCGCTCTGGGGTGAGCGGTACACCCAGCGCGGCACGACGCTGCAGGCCATCGACGTCCTCGTGACCAAGATGGTGCAGGCGCAGCTCCGCGGCCTGGACTTCGGCACCGAGCTGTGGGCCTTCGCCCGCCAGGCGTCCCGCGAGCTCAACCGCATGGAGACGGCCATCAAGGCCGTGCCCGGCGTCGACCTGCGCGACCTGGACCTGACCACCGCCACGACGAACCTGCGCATCATCGAGCAGTACAAGCAGGCCGCGTGGGAGACGAAGGTCCGCAGCGCCGCCAACGCCGTCGTCGCCGTGGACAACTGGAGCAAGGTCCTCGAGGCCTACTACTACCTGCGCCGCTTCGAGTTCCCCCTCAAGACCATGGTCGCCACGGCCGGGAAGGCCCCGATCCTCAACGTCTGCCCCATCTACGACGCCAAGGCGCCGATGGTGCCGATGGTCAAGATGTGGGAGCCGGTCGGCCGCGTCGACCGCTGGAACACGATCCGCCAGGATCTGGCCGCCGGCATGCAGCGCTGGGTGTCGGACCTCGAGATCTACGTCAACGCCGGCGCCGACGCGAACGACTTCGGCCCCGACCGCGCCCTGGTGCAGTCGGCGCTGCAGGCCCTCATCGAGGCCGCGGACGTCGCCGCCGAGCCCATCGGCCGCATCTGCGGCCCCGGCCAGACCTGTGAGTCCGAGCCCAAGGAGCTCCGGTTCCAGCAGCGGCTGCTCACCTTCGAGCGCACCATGTCGCAGCTCCGCGGCGGTGGCGCTTACACCCGCCTTTGGGAGGGTCTCGCGACGCTGGCCAAGCAGTGCCGCTACGACCTGGCCTACAACGAGACGGTCGACGGAAACGCGAACGCCAACTACCTCGGCGGCTTCCCGACGAAGTCCGTGGACCGCTACTGGTTCGACGTGCCGGGCGACTCCGAGATGCTCTTCATCGAGACCAGCGACGGTCGCGGCGGCTGCCCGAACACCATCGACACCCGCGTGACCCTGTATCGCAACGCCAACCCGCCGGTCTCCCTCGCGACGAACGACAACATCTCCGCCATCCGCAAGTGCTCCCGCCTGGAGCGCGAGATCCCCCGCGGTCGGTACGAGATCGTCGTCGAGCGTCCGGGCGGCGCCGCCGGCATCGACGCCTACAGCATCCTGATCACGCACACCCGCTCCGACGGCTGCAGCGACCGGCGCGTCGCGAACGGCGAAGAGTGCGACGACGGCAACCTGGTCAACGGCGACGGCTGCAGCGCCACGTGCCGCGTCGAGGGCGTCGACATCAGCGCGGGCGGCGACTTCGAGGGCGGCTTCCAGGCCGGCACCTTCGATCGCTACAGCTTCACGCTCGCGCAGCGCCGCACCGTCTCGCTGCTCGTCAGCGACGGTCAGGGCGGCTGCCCCGGTGACGCCCGGATGATCCTCTCCAAGATCGGCGCGGCGGGTCTGCCGACGAACGTGGCCACGGACGACGACAGCGGCCCCGGCCCCTGCCCGCAGCTCCAGGCCGAGTTCGACCCGGGCAGCTACGAGGTCAAGGTGGACGGCATCAACGGCGCGACCGTCGATCCCTACGTCCTGACGGCCTCCTTCGTCGGCGCCTGTGGCGACGGCACGCTCGACCCCGGCGAGGGCTGCGACGACCGCAACCGCGTGAACAACGACGGCTGCAGCGCGGTGTGCACCCTCGAGGCCACCTGCGGCGACAACGCGGTGGACGCGGGTGAGCTCTGTGACGACGGCAACCGCGCCAACGGCGACGGCTGCGACCTGAACTGCCGCCCCGAGACCGGTCCCGTGTGCGGCAACGGCCGCCTCGAGGCCGGCGAAGGCTGCGACGACGGCAACCGCCTCAACGGCGACGGCTGCAACGCGACCTGCGTCCGTGAGCCCCGCTGCGGCAACCGCATCGTCGACGCCGGCGAGACCTGCGACGACGGCAACGTGAACCCCGGCGACGGCTGCAGCCCGCTCTGCCAGACCGAGGTGCCCTGCGGCAATACGAAGATCAACCCGGGCGAGACCTGCGACGACGGCAACATCAACGCCGGCGACGGCTGCGACGCGACGTGCCGCATCGAGTCCCGCAACATCGACCTGGGCCTCACCCGCCTGCGGGGCAGCATCGTCGCCCGCGGTGGCAACTGGTACACGTTCAAGGCCGAGGCGCCCGCCCAGCTCTACGTCGAGACGAGCGACGGCGCCGGCGCCTGCCCGTTCGACACCATCGTCACCGTCTGGCGCAAGGTCGGGCTCAACCTGCTGGCCTCGGCCCGCGACGACGACGCCGGCATCGACCTCTGCTCCCGCGTGCTGAAGCAGCTGCCCGCCGGCGAGTATCTGATGAAGGTGGAGACCCGAAACGGCGTGGCGCTGCCCAACTACACGCTGGACTATCGCCTCAACGTGCCCATGGGCGCGGGCGGCACGTTCGCCGGTGGCTTCGCCGAGGGTGGCAACGACGTCTTCTTCATCACGACGGCCGCGATGCGCCACGTGCGCTTCGAGACCGCTGCGTCGGTGGCCGGCGCCGCCTGCCCGGGTGACACGAACATGGTCCTCCGCCGCCGCAACATCGACGGCACCAAGGTCGAGCTGGCGAACAACGACAACAACAACGGCCCCTGCTCGCTCATCGACCTGGACCTGCCCGGCGCGACCTACGAGGTCGAGGTGAGCGGCAACGGCGCAGTCCCGGCCTACGCCGTGACCGCGACGGTCGGCATCCCCCTCGGCACCTGCGGCAACAACGCGCAGGAGGGCGTCGAGGAGTGCGACGACGGCAACCTGGTCGTCGGCGACGGCTGCGACGCGCAGTGCCGCTTCGAGTGCGGCAACCGCCGCCTCGACCGGAACGAGACCTGCGACGACGGCAACCGGAACAGCGGCGATGGCTGCAGCAACGTGTGTCGGAACGAGGGCACCTGCGGCAACAGCGTCGTCGAGGCCGGTGAGGCCTGCGACGACGGCAACGTCGTCAACGGCGACGGCTGCGAGGCGAACTGCACCCTGCGCGCCAACTGCGGCAACCGCATCATCAACGCCGGCGAGACCTGCGACGACGGCAACCTGGTCAACGGCGACGGCTGCGACGTGCTCTGCTCCACGGAGCTCACGGTCGTCGACCGCGGCGTGATGCGGCTGCTCAACGCCATCCCGGCCGGCCGGAAGGACACCTTCCGGTTCAAGACCGAGGATGAGGCGTCGGTCCGCCTGCAGACGAGCAACGGCGGCGCGGGTTGCCCGGGGAACACGGTCATCCGCCTGTACCAGGTGGTGAACGGCCAGCGGAACCTGCTCGGCGAGGACGATGACGGTGGCAACAACGGCTGCTCGGTCCTGACGCGTCAGGTGCCGGTCGGTACGTTCGAGGCGGACGTGTTCGCCCCGGTCGATGCCCCGCTGCTGACCTACTACCTCGACTTCCGCCTCATGGTGGACGTGTCGGTCGCCGCCGGTTACAGCGGTGGCTTCGACAAGGCCGGCACGGACGTGTTCTTCCTGACCCTGGCGCAGCCCGGCAAGATCATCTTCGAGACGGAGGACGGCTTCGGCGGCTGCCCCGGTGACACCGTGGCCAAGCTGTTCCGCAGCGGCAGCAACGTGTCGCTCCAGCAGGACGACAACAACGGTCCGGGCCCCTGCTCGCGGATCTACTACCCCACCGCAGCCGGTGAGGACGCCCCCGCCGGGAACTACGAGATCGAAATCTCGGGTCGAAACAACGTCGGCATCCGGGCCTATGCTGCGACCGCCGCCTACGCCCGCTGTGGTGACCACGTGGTCAACGCCGGCGAGCAGTGCGACGATGGCAACGTGGTGGCCGGCGACGGCTGCGACCAGCTCTGCCGCATCGAGAACCTGTGCGGCAACGGTCGGGTCAACCCGGGTGAGCAGTGCGACGATGGCAACCGCAACAGCGGCGATGGCTGCAGCGCGCTCTGCACGACCGAGGTCCTCTGTGGCAACGGCCACGTCGATCCCGGCGAGCAGTGCGACGATGGCAACCTCGACGCCGGCGACGGCTGCGATGGTCAGTGCCGCGCCGAGGTCGCTGCCTGCGGCAACGGCACGGTCGAGGGCGCCGAGCAGTGCGACGATGGCAACCGGGTGGCCGGCGACGGCTGCGCGGCGAACTGCACGCTGGAGCAGGTCTGCGGCAACAACCTGATCGAGGGCAACGAGCAGTGCGACGACGGCAACGCCGTGGACAACGACGGCTGCTCCGCTGCCTGCCTCCGCGAGTACTACAGCCTGATCACCGCGACGGACACCCGGTCCTCCTCGCTCGCCCGGAACATGTCGGACGTCTTCCGCTTCACCGCGGACGGTCGCTCGACCCTGGCGCTCGAGACGAAGACGGGTGTGGTCAACGGCGTGTCCGAGTGTGCGGCCATCGACACCGAGATCTCGCTGTACGCCATCAACGCGGTGACGGGTGTGAAGTCGCTGGTGGTGACGAACGACGACGCCCGAGCGGGATACCGCTGCTCGCTCATCAGCCGCACCATCAACGCCGGCAACTACGAGATCGTGGCGCGCGGCAAGGCGGGCGCGGCGGTGCCGAGCTACATCTTCACCTTCCGCCTCGCGCAGAACATCAGCGCCTCGGCCAACTACAGCGGCGCCTTCGTCGCTCAGGGCAACGACCTCTACGACATCCGCACCGCGGTGGCGTCGCGGTTGACCATCACGACCCACAACGGCAACGGCGGTTGCCCCGGTGACACGGTGTTCCTGTTCCAGCGCGTCGAGCTCAACGGCACGCGCACGAACATCACGCCGCCCACCGCGGACGACGACGGCATCGGTCTGTGCTCCCAGATCGCCAACTTCCAGACGGTGGCCAACACCAGCTACGAGTTGACGGTCACCGGCAAGAACGGCATCTCGATGCCGGCCTACAAGATCCAGACGATCGCCCGCTGATCCCCCCGCCGCCCCCCCGGCGGCCATCCCCTCTGGAGGTCACTCGTCATGGGCCTCACCGTCAACACCAACACCGCCAGCCTCGTCGCCCAGCGGAACGTTTCCCGAAACGTCTCCGAGCTGGAGCGGACCATCGAACGCCTGTCGTCCGGGTCGCGCATCAACAGCGCCCGGGACGACGCGGCCGGGTTGGCGATCTCCACGCGCCTCACTTCGCAGATTCGCGGCATCAGCCAGGCGGTCCGCAACGGAAACGACGGCATCTCACTCGCCCAGACGGCGGACGCGGCACTCAACGACATCGGGTCGGCGGTGCTGCGGATTCGAGAGCTCGCCGTTCAGGCGGCGAGCGACACCAACACCGAGGACGACCGCAAGGCGCTCCAGCAGGAGGTCTCCGCGCTGACGACCGAGGTGACCCGGGTCGCCGAGGAGACCGAGTACAACGGCAACAAACCCATTGGCGGTGGTTCGCGCGTCACGTTTCTGCACCTGGGACCGAACGCACGCGAGAGCCTGGGGATCACGCCGCTCGATGCTCGGTCGTCGAGCCTCGGCCGCCACGCGCGGGGCGAGGGGGCCACCATCGACTCCACCAAGACGCTCGCCTTCGGCGACGTCAAGGTGAACGGCTACGACGTACGGGGGACGGTCGCCGCGGACGACATGGACTCCACCGCAAACGCGGCGGGTTCGGCGATCGCGGTCGCGCGGGCGTTCAACGACTCGGCCTACTACTCCCGGGTCAACGCGCAACCCCTCCGCACGGAGGTGACAGGCACAGCGGCGGTCCAGGCCGGTACGCTCGACGCCGTCGACAACCTGACCATCAACGGCCAGATGATCACCGGCTTCAACGTCGACGCGGGGGATGCCGGCGGCGGCCTCGTGGACGCCATCAACGCGGTCTCGTCCGAGACGGGCGTGACCGCGACCATCGACGACCTGCGCCAGTTGGTGCTGACCGCCGAGGACGGCCGCAACGTCGAGGTCGTGACCAGCAGCGCCGCGGCCGCGGACCTGTCCGGCCTCAACGGCGGCGCGGCGACGACCGTGGTCACCGCCGGGACGGTGCTGCTCGAGTCGGACAAGGCCATCAAGCTGGTCATCGCCAACGCGAACGGCGCGGACGCCACCGGCTTTGGCGGGGGCGCGGCGGGCACGTCGATTCTGGGCGTGGACGGCACGAACGCCATCGCCTCGATCGACGTGACCACGCGGGACGGCGCCAACCGGGCCATCGACGTCGCCGACGCGGCGCTGCGGCAGTTGGGCACCTACCGGGCGGGCTTCGGCGCGCTGACGAACCGGCTCGAGTCGGCGGTGAACAACCTGTCGATGCGGGGAGAGAACCTCACGGCCGCGCGGTCGCGCATCACGGATGCGGACTTCGCCGCCGAGACGGCCGCGCTCGCCCGAAACGCCTTCCTGCGGGACGCGGGCGTGTCCGTATTGGCCCAGGCCAACGTCAGCGGGAGCGCGGCGCTGAACCTGCTCAGCTGACGCCCTTCAGGGCGCGTCGAGGGTCCCGTAGCAGGCGTCCGGTTGCAGGGAGCCGATGCCCGGGAACGACATCCACTGCGCGCGCGGCGGGCAGGCGGGCAGGTCCGGTGCGCCGAGGGAGGCGCAGGCGCCGGCGCCGCTGGCGGCGAGGTCCGTCGGGACGACCCGAAGGGCGTAGTCGATGCGGGACGCGAACAGGCGATCACCGGCGACCTGGACCGTGAAGGTCTGGTCCGCGGCCCCGCCGTGGAGGTTGATGCATTGCTGGCCGCCGGCGGAGATCTCGCTGCGCACGAAGCCGGAGAGGCCGTCGGCAGGGTCGGGCTGCGGGCCGTTGCCGTAGAGGAACAGGCGCCCCTCGTTCTCCCAGTCGAAGTCGATGAAGACCGTCCGGTCCTCGCCGGCGGGCACGGTGACGGCGTAGTGGTCGCCCGTGAAGCGTTCGTCGGGGCAGATCCAGGTGCTGCAGAGGGCGGCGTCGATGGCGCCGAGGCCCGTGGCCGTCTCGGGTGTGTCGTTGTTTCCCGCGCGCTCCTGGAAGTCGGGCGGGCAGTCCTCGGTGTCCGGCGTGTTCGTGATGTCCACGCGGTAGCCGACGCCCTCGCCGGGCGGCTGGCCGCGGCGCAGGCGCAAGAGCTCGGGCCCGGCGCCCGGGGGGGGGGTGAAGCGGCCGCGGTAGTACATCTCACTCTGGTAGCGCGTGGCCTCGGTGCGGAACGGCGCCAGGCACGCGCCGTCGACGCAGCGGGTGCCCTCGACGCAGGTGTCGTCCGTTTCGCAGGCCGTGGGGTCCACCTCGACGCCGGGCAAGTAGACCTCGAGGTCGACGTCGCCACCGGAGGCCGCGAAGCCCCCGATCGTGACGCAGAGGCGACCCTGGGCGGGGGCGGGCACGTAGCGGTACCAGTCCTCGTCCTCGGTGGCGGCCACGTCGCAGAAGTAACCGGTGTCGATGGCGAAGGCGAGGGGATCGGCGCCGGCGGCGGGCACCTCGGTCGCCGTCGCGGCGGTGTCGTTGCGCCGGCCGGTGGCCGGGTCGGTCTCGACGCTGTCGCTCGCGCAGACATACATGGCAGGCACTTCGCGCAGAACACTCAGCGTGTAGGGGCCGCCGGGGCCCGCGACCTGCGCGCAGTAGCGGCCGCCGGCCACGCGCCCGAGGCGGTTGGGTACCGCGGGCTCGCCAGGGGCGTGGCCCGTCGCCAGCGCGGTCAAGGGTTCACCGAAGCCGTCCAGCCAGCGCACGCCGGCGCCCTGGACACTCTCCAAGGTCGCCGAGAGCGAGTCGTCGCGGTCCGCGATGAGGCAGAACGTGTCGGCGTCCCCCGGGCAGAGCGAGAGGTCGATGGGCACCACGTGGGTCACATCGGGGATCAGCCGCCCCCCGACGCTGATGTCGCGCGTGAGGTCCAGATCGATCGCGCTGCCGGAGTCGTCATTGGGCTCGGAGTGCGCGTCGTCGTCGCAGACCACGGCGCTCGGGGTGTGGGCGTAGAGCAGGCGGTACTCGGCCAGGGCGCGGGCGTCCGCGCCCTGGACGTGGATGTACCAGTCCTCGTCGGAGAAGCCGGCCGCGTCGACGGGCACGACGATCTCGTAGGTCACGCCGTCGACGCCCTCGATGCCCTCGCCCGAGGCGTAGTCCGGGGCGGCGCCGGGCGCGGCGTCCACCCGAGACGCGCGGTACATCGAGACGGAGAGCGGCTGACCGCCGGTCAGCGAGACGAGGGAGACCGCGAAACCATCGTTCCGGCCGAGGCGAAGGACGAACCAGTCGTCGTCCCCGGCGCAGACCGAGCCGAGCGCGGCGCCGGCGTCCCGGGCGAGCCGCTGCGCGCCGGCGGGGGTCTCGTTGGCGGGCTCGTGCGCGTCGGGGAAACACGTGGCCTCGCCGACCGCGAGGTCGACGTTCAGCGTGTAGTCACTGCCGAAGACACTCTCGGAGAGGACCGTCAGGTAGACCGGGCCGCCGGCGAACGCGGTGCCGAGCGCGGGGAAGGTCACCTCGGCGGGGCTCACGTCGAAGGCGATCTCGCCGCCGAACGCCATGTCGGGCGTCGCGATCGAGATGAAACTCTGGCCGTCGACCTCGAAGTCGAGGCTGGCGTGGAAGCGCCCGCCCGGGGGCAGCTCGATGGAGAAGACGTCCGGGTTGAGGCTGCACATGCGGCCGTCGCCCGTGGCCGATTGGATGCCGTCGGCGTCCGGGGCACCGAAAACGAGCGCGCGGGCCTCGGCGGAGATGTCGTCGGGCTCGTGCGCGTCGTCCCGGCAGCCGGGCACGCAGCGGGCCGTCAATCCGTCGCAGATCTCGTCCGGCGGGCACTCGTCGTTGCGCTCGCAGGTCGGCACGCACTGGCCGCTGGGGATGTCGCACGTGTGATTCGCCGGGCATTGGGCGTTCTCGGCATCGCACAAGAACACGCAGACGTGGTCCGCGCCACAGCGGCCGCCGTTGCCGCAGGCGTCGTCGTCCCGGCAGCCCTCGCGGCAGGTGCGGGTCGCCAACGCACCCAGGAAGTCGCAGTACTGTGCCCGGTCCAGGCAGGTCTCGTGCGCGTCGCAGGCGAGCACGCCGCAGGTGCGCGTCTCGGGCACACAGGTCTCGTCGTAGGGGCAGTCGGCGGCCTCACCCAGGCGACAGCCGAGCGTGCAGCGGAAGTCGATGGGGTGGCAGAAACGGTCGCCGCCGCAGTCCTCGTCGGACAAACACTCGCTCCCGCACGGCGCCGCGTCGCAGGTGAAGCTGCCTTGCAGGACCGTGCCGTCGCAGGCCTCCTCGCGGGTCAGGCTGCAGGCGGAGTCGGCGCCGCAGCACACGACCTCGGGCAGGCAGGTGTGGGTCGGTTCATCGCAGGTCTGGCCGTGGCCCGCTGCGTCGGGCGGGCAGGGCGAGGCGGCGTCGCGGCACCCGGGAACACACACACCGTCCGGGCCGCAGTAGTGGCCGAGCGTGCAGCCCGCGTCGTCCTCGCAGCGCGCCGGTCCGGCGTCCGGGGGCTCGCCCCCATGTCCGGCCGCGCCGCCGGTGCCGGCGTCCGGGCGCTCGCCGCCCTGACCGGCGTTTCCGCCCGGGTCACCGCCCTGACCGGCGCTGCCACCGCCGGCGTCCGCGCCGCCACCGCCGCCCGTGCCGCCGCCGGCGTCGGGTGCGGTGACCGCCGCATCGGGTCGCGGACCGCCACCGCCGGGGCCGGAGTCGCCCGGGGGCGGGGCGCCGCCGTGACCGCCGGTGGCGGCGGCGTCCGTGGCGTCGTTGCCCGAGCCACCGCTGCCGCAGGCGAGGCAGAGGGCGACGGGCAGGCCGACCTCGAAGAGGCGGGCGGACAGGCGGTTGGGGCGGCGGGTCTTCAACGGCGATCTCCTCGGGCTCCGCGGCCAGGGCCGGCGCGACGCAGGCGCAGCATCAACAGGGGCAGCGTCAGGAACAAGGGGGCGAATGGGGGCCCGCGACCCGGCCCGGCCTGAGCGCAGCCGAACACGGACGAGCCCGCGGCGGCGCCGCCTTCGTCCGCGGGCACGAACGGCGTCCCGCCGTCACACTCGATGACCGAGCAGAGCTCGGCGTCCCGCAGCTCGGGGTTGGCGTCCGCGGTGGGCGGTCGGGCGTCGCCGATGGGCGGGCGGGCGTCCTCGACGTCGGGGGTGGCGTCGACCTCGTCGCCGGCGTCCGCCCCGGCGTCGGCGAGGCCGGCGTCGGTCGAGGGCAGGACATCGGCGACGGTCGCCGCGTCCGGGGGCAGGAAGTCCGGATCGCAGGCGTCGCCCGCGCCGTCGGCGTCGTCGTCGGCCTGGTCGCGGTTGGGCGCGCGCGGGCAGTTGTCCAGGGCGTCCGGGCGCGCATCGTCGTCGTCGTCGAGGTCGCAGGCGTCGCCGGTGCGGTCGCGATCCAGATCGGCCTGGTCGCCGTTGGCGAGCAGCGGGCAGTTGTCCGCGCGGTCGATCACGTCGTCGTCGTCGTCGTCGAGGTCGCAGGCGTCCCCCTCGCGGTCGGCGTCCGTATCGAGCTGCTCGGGATCGGCATCGTCGGGGCAGACGTCCGCGGCGTCGCGCACGCCGTCGTCGTCGGTGTCGAGGAACGCCCCGTCGTCGGCGCGCACGTTGGGATCGCCCTCGCCGTCGTCGACGCGGCCGTCCCGGTTCAGGTCCTCCTGGCCGTCCTCGGCGCCGCCGCGATCGGTGTCGGAGAGCAGGGGATCCGTCGTCGTGTCCGGATCGGCGTCGGGCGTGAAGTGGCCCGCGGCGACGTCCGTGTCCGGTCCGGCGGCGGCGATGCCGCGCTCCAGGCCGTCGGTCAGGCCGTCGTCGTCGCTGTCCGGGTCGAGGGCGTCGATCAGGCCGTCGCCGTCGACGTCCTCACCCCAACGGGGCTCGGCGCCGTCGAGCAGGCCGTCGTCGTCGGCGTCGGCGTCGTCTGCGGGCAGGCCGCCGGCGACCTCCTGGGCGTCGGTGAGCCCGTCGTCGTCCGTGTCGCCGGGGGCGAGGCCGTCGTCGCCGGGGTCGTTCGGGTTGGTCTCGCCGGCCTGGCGGGCGCCGTCGTGGGAGAGGTCTTCTGCCCCATCGGATACGCCGCCGCGGTCGGAGTCGCGGGCGACGGCCGAGGTGCGCGTCCGGGGGTCGGCGTCCGCGCGGAAATGGTCCGCGGCGAGATCCGTCGCCGGTCCGGCCTCCGTGAGGCCGCGCTCCACGGAGTCGAAGAGACCGTCGCCGTCGGCGTCCTCGTCGAGGGCCGAGATCCGGCCGTCGCGGTCGAAATCGAACGTCGCGCCGGCCTCGTCGCCGTCCAGCAGGCCGTCGTCGTCGCTGTCCGCGTCCGCCGGGTCGAGCCCGAACGCGCGCTCGGTCACGTCCGGCAGGCCGTCGGCGTCCGTGTCCGTGGCGTCGAGCGGGGCGTCGGCGCGGCCGTCGCGGTTCAGGTCGTCGTCGGCGTCCGGGCGCAGGATGAGCGTGGTGCCGTTCGGATCGGCGTCCGGTCGAAAGGCCCCCGCCGCGGGCTCCGTGTCCGGATCGCGCTCGTCGGCGGTCAGACCCTGCTCGGTCCCGTCGGCGACGCCGTCCTCGTCCGAATCGGGGTCGAGGATGTTCAGCAGGCCGTCGCCGTCCGTGTCCAGGAACCCGTTGGGCTCGAGGCCGTCGAGCACGCCGTCATCGTCGGTGTCCGCGTCCTCCGGGTCGAGGCCGAAGGCGCGCTCCTCCGCGTCGGAGAGGCCGTCGTCGTCGGCGTCCGCGGGCATCTCGCCGACCTGATCGGGGCGGCCCTCGCCCCGGTCGACCCGGCCGTTGTGGTCGGCGTCCTCGGCGCCGTCCCGGGCGCCGTCGCCGTCGGTGTCGGCGACCTTGGGATCGGTCCGGGTGGTGGAGTCGGCGTCGGCCTGGAAGTGCCCCGCGCCCCGCACGGTGTCCGGGCCGGCGGCGGCGAGGCCCGCCTCGAGGCCGTCGAGCAGGCCGTCGTCGTCGCTGTCCGGGTCCTCGGCGTCGGGGAGGCCGTCGCCGTCGGTGTCGACCACACCCTCGTCGCCATCGCTCAGACCGTCGTCGTCCGCGTCGCGGTCCCGCGGCGCAGAGTCGGCCTCGTTGGCCAGCGCGTCGCCGTCGATGTCCGGATCGCAGCCGTCGCCGACGCCGTCCAGGTCGAGGTCCGCCGCCACGGGGTCGTGGTACAGCGGGCAGCTGTCGACGGCGTCCAGGCGGCCGTCGTCGTCGTCGTCGTCGTCGCAGACGTCGCCGAGGCCGTCGCGATCGGTATCGACCTGCTCCGGATCCGCGTTGTCGGGGCAGTCGTCGCCGGCATCGGGGACGCCGTCGTCGTCACGATCGTTCTCGCAGAGGTCGCCCACCCCATCGCCGTCGCTGTCCCGCTGCGCCGGATCGGCCACCAGCGGGCAGACGTCCGCGGCGTCGAGCACGCCGTCGTCGTCGTCGTCGGGATCGCAGGCGTTGCCCTGGCGGTCGCGGTCGGCGTCGCCCTGATTGCGGTTGGAGACGAACGGGCAGTTGTCCGCGTTGTCGGGCACGCCGTCGCCGTCGCGGTCGAAGTCGCAGGCGTCGCCCCGCGCGTCGCCGTCGGCGTCCGCCTGGTCGGCGTTGGCCACGGAGGGGCAGTTGTCGCCGGCGTCGGCGAGGCCGTCGGCGTCGTCGTCCGGGTCGCAGGGGTTGCCGAGGCCGTCGCCGTCGGGATCCGACTGGTCCCGGGCCGTGATGCGCGGGCAGTTGTCGAAGGCGTCGTCGATGCGGTCGCCGTCCACGTCCGCGTCGCAGGCGTCGCCCTGGTTGTCGTGGTCGAAGTCCTCCTGCCGCGGGTTGGGGACCACGGGGCAGTTGTCGTCCGGGTCGTCGATGCCGTCGGCGTCGGCGTCGCCGTCGCACGCGTCGCCGCGGCCGTCCATGTCGGCGTCGAACTGCTCGGCGTTGGCCACGAGCGCGCAGTTGTCCAGCTCGTCCGCGACGCCGTCGTCGTCGTCGTCCGGGTCGCACAGATCGCCGCGGCCGTCGAGGTCGCTGTCGGCCTGACCGGCGTTGGCGGCGGCGCGGCACTTGTCCGTCGCGTCGTCGACACCGTCGCCGTCGTCGTCGTCGTCGCAGAAGTCGCCGGCGCCGTCCTGGTCCGTGTCGGCCTGATCGGGGTTGGGTTTCAGGTCGCAGTTGTCCGAGGCGTCCGCCAGGCCGTCGTCGTCGTCGTCGGCGTCGCAGGCGTCGCCCTGGCCGTCCTCGTCGGCGTCGCGCTGGTCGGGATCGGCGTCGTCGGGGCAGATGTCCTCGAAGTCGTAGAGCCCGTCGTCGTCGTCGTCGGGATCACACGGGGCGCCGAGGCCATCGGCGTCGACGTCGCGGTTGTCGGCGAAACCCACCGCCGGACAGAGGTCCACGTTGTCGGGGATGCCGTCGCCGTCGTCGTCGAAGTCGCAGAGGTCGCCCTCGCCGTCGAAGTCGAAGTCGGCCTGGTCGGGGTTGGGGATCGCCGCACAGTTGTCGATGCCCGCGTCCACGCCGTCGGCGTCTTCGTCGCCGTCGCAGAGGTTGCCCACACCGTCGCCGTCGTCGTCGGCCTGGTCGGCGTTCTCCTTGAGCGGGCAGTTGTCGTCGGGGTCGGCGAGGCCGTCGTCGTCGTCGTCGGCGTCGCAGAGGTCGCCGTCCAGATCATTGTCCGTGTCGAGCTGATCTTCGTTGAAGTCGACGGGGCAGTTGTCCTCGACGTCGAGCCACGCGTCGCCGTCGTCGTCGTCGTCGCAGTCGTCGCCCTCGCCGTCGACGTCCAGGTCCTCCTGGCCGGGGTTGGCCAGGAACGGACAGGTGTCGACCAGGTCGTCCGCGCCGTCGTCGTCGTCGTCGAGGTCGCAGGCGTCGCCCTCGAGGTCGCCGTCGTTGTCCGCCTGATCGGGGTTCTGCGCGAGCAGGCAGTTGTCGAAGGGGTCGAACACGCCGTCGTCGTCGCTGTCCGGCTCCGTCTCACAGAGCGAGGAGCAGCCGTCGTTGGGCGCGAGGTTGCCGTCGTCACACGTCTCCTCGGAGTCGACGTCGGCGTTGCCACACTCCTCCGGTCGCCCGCCGCGGACCTTGATGCGGAACACGCCCGGGTCGAACCCGTTGCCCCGCTCGCAGTTCCGAGCCATGGCCTCGGTGGACGAACCGTCCATCACGTAGGCGGTCGCCAGGTCGCCGGCGTCGAAGCCGAACTGCGGTGGTTGGCCACCGAGGCCCTGCATGCCGCCGTTGGCGTCACCGGCGAGCCACTCGCAACGGTCGTAGCGCATCTCCACGTCGAAGTCGCCCGCGGCGCCGCCCGGCGGGGCCGAGAGTACGAGCTGGAACGTGTTGACCAGGTTGGTGCCGGCCTGCCAGTAGCCGACCTCGTGCCAAGTGGCCACGATCCGACGGTCGACCGCGTCCGTGGCCCAGTAGATCCCGTTGTCCGGGCCGAGGCCCGTCGTGTCGACGTCGGCCTGCCAGATCGCGATGGTCGCCGTCGCCGCCGAGGGCATGGGCTCGACCTCGAAGACCGGAGACTCGGCGTCGAAGCTCACCGTCCCGTTCGCGTTGACGAACATCTCGGTGTGATGCGCCCCGAAGAGGTCGACCCCGTTCGGGAAGACGGGCGCGAGCGGAATGGCCGGGCTCGACGCGTCGTCCGCAGGAGGCAACTCGTCGGGGCCGAAACCGAGCGGTCCACCGAAGCCATCGAGGGGCGGCGCGCCCGCCATCGCTTCGCCCCCGCCGAGCGCGAGCACGAGGCAGATCGCCCTCGTTCGAGGATTTCGCGTTATCGTGCCAACCATGCAAAACCTTTCGATTTGCGGCGGATTCTAGCAGCATGGGCGGGAACAAAGCTTCTTTTGCCCCACTCGGGTCAGGTGAGTGTCAGATGCGCGGAATCGGCTGGAAAATCGGAACGCTCGCGGTCGCCGGCGTGCTCCTCGGAAGCAGCGTCGCCTCCGCCGAGAACATTCAGCACTTCGAGCCATCTCCGGGTCCCACGGGCGGCTTCTCCCTCGAGGATCACCGGACGCCCGGGCACCTGCGCCTGACGACGGACCTCTACGCCAACTACGGGCGGGAACCGCTGGTCATCGTCGACGCGTCGGGCAAGAACGAGCAGCAGATCGTCGGCCACATGACGACCTTCGACCTGCTCGCGGGCATCACGCTGATGGACCGCCTGCTCCTGTCCATCCACCTGCCCATCGACCACGTGCTCGGGGACGGCGCAAAGGTCGAGGATCAAGAGGGCTTCACGCTCGGCGATCTGCGTCTGCTCACCCGCGTGCGCATCCTGGGCGGCGATGAGGGTCTCGGGCTCGCCGTGGCCGTGCCCGTGTCCTTCCCCACGGGCAATACGCGCGGGCACACCGGCGCCGGCACCGTGGGGTTCAATCCCAAGGCCATCGTCGGCTACGACTTCGGCGGGCTGGACGCCTACGCCAACCTGGGCGTGCGCGCGTCGACGGACTCCGAGACCATCGACGGCACGGACACCAAGGTCGGCGCGGCGCTGACCTACACCATCGGCGTCGGCTACGCGCTGAACACCCTGCGGTTCATCGCCGAGGGCTACGGCAGCGTGCCCTTCGAAGACGCCACCAAGAAGACCACCACCAACCCGCTCGAGGCCCTGGCCGGCGTGCGCTGGGCCTTTGGCCACGGTCTGCACCTGAACGGCGGCGGCGGCCTGGGCATCATCGGGGACGCCGGCACCCCGGCGTTCCGACTGCTGGTCGGCGTCGGCTACCAGGCCGGCGAAAGCGACGCGGCGGAGGACGGTCCCGCCGTGGACGCCGGGATCACCGAGGCTCCGAAGCCCGAAGACACCCACGCCGCGGTCGTCGCGCCGGTCGCCGAAAAGCCCGCCGAAGAGGACGCCAACTTCGCCGAGGGGGGCGAGGCCGAGGCCGTCGTGGCCGAGAGCGCACGCGCGGCCGAGTCGGAGGCGATCGCCGAGCGTCGGCGCCAGGAGAGCGAGGCCGCGGCCGCCGCCGAGCGCAAGCGCGCCGAAGCCGCCGCCGCCGAGGCCGAGCGCGAGGAGGCGCGGCGTCTGGCCGCCGCCGAGGTGGCCGCCGACGACGGCGAGCCGCCGCCGAACCACGGCAAGAAGCGCCGCGAGGCCCGCCCGGTCGAGGACCAAGGCGAAGGGGAGGGCGTCGCCGAAGTGCCTGACACCCAGGAGGACACCCCCCCGAAGAAGCCCAAGAAGCCCAAGGCCGAGAGCGACGACGAGGGCTCCGGTGGTGGCCTGGACGTCCGCGAGGCCCCCGAGGGCCGCGTACTCGCGCTGGGGCAGGCGTCCGGCGCCGGCAAGAAGGGCGGCCACAAGAAGCGGCCGTCCGTGTATTTCTCCGAGGCCTCGACGACGCTGGACCGGCGCGCCGAGAAGGAACTGGAGAAGCTCGCCGAGCTGTTCGAGCGCGCCCCGAAGAACGCCAAGCTGCGCATCAGCGGGCACGCCGACAACCTGGCGAGCCCCGAGGTCAGCCTGAAGCAGTCCCGCAAGCGGGCGCAGGCCGTGAAGGCCTGGCTCGTAGACAACGGCGTTCCGGCCAAGCGCATCGTGCTCGAGTGGTTCGGCGACACGGCGCCCATCGGCAAGAACAAGACGGAGGCCGGGCGCAGCGTGAACCGTCGCGTCGACTACGCCTTCGTCGTCTTCGACGAGTGAGCGACGCGGCGCCCATTCGGGACCCGCTCGCGACCGGGGCCCGCGCGTCGGACCTCGAGCGGCTCCGCGGCACGCTGCCGGACGCCGTGCTCGAGCGCGCCGCCGCGCGGCTCGCCGCGCCGCCGCCCGTCGACCAGTGGCGCGCGGCGCTCTCGCTCGGCCTGGCGCTGCTCGGGGCCACGCTGCTCGGAGCCGCGGTGATCCACGCGGTCGCGTTCAACTGGCAGGCG
This sequence comes from uncultured Myxococcales bacterium, assembly GCA_903847385.1. Lineage (GTDB taxonomy): Bacteria > Myxococcota_A > Bradymonadia > UBA7976 > UBA1532 > CAINDO01. The sequence goes on along the minus strand of CAINDO010000078.1, from coordinate 17,859 downwards.
ATGGGGCACGCGGTGCGCCTGTGCCTCCCGCTCGTGGCCATGACGGGCTGCGCGCTCGCCGGCTGGCGGCTCGGCATGGAGCGGCTCGGCGGCGTGATCCTGCTCTCGCTCGCCTGCCTGCTCGCCGGCGCCGCGCTGCTGGTGCACGGGCAGACCTACCAGACCGGCGCGCACGCCTGGCAGCTCTTCGCCACCTGGGCCGTCCTCATCGCCCCGTGGGTGTGGGTGGCGCGGTTCGCCCCGCTGGCGCTGCCCTGGGTGTTCCTGGTGAACGTGGCCTTCGGGGCGTTCTGGGAGTCCCACGACTTCCTCGGGCTCCGGACGCGCGAAGTGGTCGGCACCTCGATCACGACGCTGGCCAACGCCGCGCTGCTGCTCGCCTGGGAGCGATGGGGCGAGCGGTTCCTGCGCGCCGGAGATGGGCGCTGGGGCCCCCGCGTGCTCGGCCTGATGGCGGTCGTGCCCGTGACCTTCGCAACTTGGTGGTCGCTGCTGGAGACCGACCGGCAGGCGCTGCTGTTGACGATCTCGGGTCTGACGCTGGGTGCGCTCTTGCTGGCGATGCACCACGCCTACCGTCGCGTACGACCGGACCTGTTCCAGCTCACGGTCGTGGCGTTCTCGGTCGTCTCCTGCCTGACGGTGGGTGGGGCGCGGGTGATCTTCCGGCTCACGTCCATCGGTGATGGTGGCGTGCTCCTGATGGCGGTCTGGGTCGTGGCGCTGGTGGGCGGGGCGGCCACGTGGCTGCGCGCGCGGCACCGGGAGATCTCGGCATGACCCCCCTGCACCGACCCACTTTGCGGGAAACGCTCGCCGCGGCGGGCGCGGACGCCGAGTCGCTGGAGCGGGCGGCGGACACGCTGCGGCGCGCCGACGACGCCGCGCTGCCGTGGTACATCCGCGCGGCCACGGGCTTCGGCGCCTGGGTCGCCGCGTGTTTCTTTCTGGGGTTCCTCACGCTGACCGGCCTCTTCCGCGAGCACGGCGTCAACTTCGTGTTCGGCGCGGTGATCCTGGCGCTCGCCGTCTGGCTGTCGACGCGGGACAAAGGCGGCGAGTTCGTGCGACAGCTCGCGCTCGTGCTCGGCCTTTCGGGTCAGGGGTTCGTGCTGGCGAGCCTGGAGATCCTCAAACTCGAGATCATCGGCATCGGGCTGTTCGGGGCCGCGTTGGCCGCGGCGCTCCTGGTGCTGCACCGCGATCCCGTACACCGCTTCCTGTGCGCCGGCGGGGCGCTGACCGGCCTGCTCGTCGCTGCGGGCAAGGCCGAGATCGCGTGGCTGGGCGAGGCCCTGGTGGTCGCGGCCCTGGCGGTCGTCGTGGCGCTCGGGGGGCGCCCGGAGGCTCGACGCGCGCCGCCACTGAGCGGCCTTCGGGTGCCGGTGCGCTTCGGGCTGCTGGCGACCTCGCTCGGGGTCCTGGCGTTCTCGCTCGGCAAGGAGCTGCGGGCCGAGTGGATGTCGCCCGTGACCAGCGTGGGGCTGACGGCGCTGCTCGGCGTGCAGATGTTCCGCGACATGGCGGCGCTCGGGGCGGCGCCGGCACGGCGGCTGCTCTTGATTCCGGTGCTCCTCGTGGTCGGCTACATCGCGCAGTCGGCGCCCGGGGTGGCGGCGGCGCTGATCGTGCTCGGGATGGCCCTCCGAGAGCGTGACACGCTCCTCCTGCTCTTCGGTGTGGTGTTCCTGGCCGTGTTCCTGGGGGGGTTCTACTACGAGCTGGCGCTCCCGCTCTGGCACAAGGCCGGCGTGCTCGCGCTCAGCGGGGCGTTCGCGCTCGCCGTGCGAGGCGTGGTGCTGCGGCTCCTGCCGTCGGAGGGCCGGGCATGATGCGCGCCGTCGCGTTCTGGTTGGGCCTGGCCCTGTGCCTCGGCGTGCCCGCGGGCCTGATCGTTCAGAAGGAGCACCTGCTGACCACGGGCCGCGTGGTGCTGCTGCCCCTCGCCCCGGTGGACCCGCGGAGTCTGATGCAGGGTGACTACATGGCCCTGCGGTATGCCCTGGGCGCGGCGCTGTCCGAGGCCGACGGCGAGCGCCTCGACGCACCGGACGCACCGGCCTGCGTCGTGGTCGCCCTGGATGCCGACGGCGTGGCCACCTACCGCCGGCTCGACGACGGCGCGGCCCTCGCCGCGGACGAGGTGCGTGTGCGCTTCCGCGCCCGCGGCGGCCTGGTGACCTTTGGCGCCGAGGCGTATTTCTTCGAAGAGGGCCGGGGGGAGTACTTCGCCACCGCGCGCTACGGGGAGCTGCGCGTGGCCGACGACGGGGTGGCGCTCCTCGCCGGCCTGCGCGACAGCGACCGCAATCGGCTCTGAGCGTACGTGGCGGACGAGGTGGCAGGCACTTCGGCAGACGAGGTGGCAGGCACTTCGGCAGACGAGGTGGCAGGCACTTCGGCAGACGAGGTGGCAGGCACTTCGGCAGACGAGGTGGCAGGCACTTCGGCGAAAGATCAGGCGGGCAGACCCCGTGCCCGGAGCTCGGTGAGCGTGTGCTCGGCGTCGCGGAACACGAAGGCGTCCATTCCAACGCCGCGCGCCGCGTCCACGTTCTCCGCTCGGTCGTCGACGAAGAGGCAGTCCGACGGTGAGACGCCGCACGCCGCCGCGGCGCCCAGATAGGCGTTCGGCGCGGGCTTGCGCACGCCGGTCCGGCACGAGACGAACTGCCAGCTCAGGTAGCGCGACAGCCCGAGGCGCGCCTCGAGGCGGGTGTACCACTCGGGGTAGTTGGACAGCGCGTGCATGGCCACGCCGGCGGCGCGCAGGCGCTCGAGCAGCGACTCCATGCCGGGCAGCCAAGTGTACCCCGCGACCATCGCCTCGCGGAACCCGGGACCGTCGTACACCCGACCGTCGTGGAACGCCGTCGCGAAGTACGTGGCCTCGTCGATCTCACCCCGCTCGAACGCGAGCCAGGCGGTCGGCGACTTCACGCGCAGCAACTCCTTGAAATCCATGCCGAAAAACGCCGGCATGACCTCATGGAAGGGGTCGCGCACCAGGGTGTCCATCACGTCCCAGAGCACGACCTGGGGCGGCCGCGCCTTCACTCGATGCCGAGCGAGCCACCGGCGTTCTCGGGCCGGTACTTGGCCTTGGGGTAGAACGACAGGTCGAGCCGGAACCGCCCGACCTCTCGCGTCTTCGTGACCGAGACCACGGTCGCGGTGCCTTTCCAGACGCGCGTGTCCGGCGTCTCCTCGTCGGGCACGGACAGGTCGCCCAGGATGGGGTCGAGCAGCTTGTCCACGGTGACCGAGGGGTCCTCCTCACCCTTGACCTCGATGGTCACGCGGGTGAGGCCCTCGGCGTCGAGCGCCAGCTTGCCGGGGTAGGCGACGCCCTTGAAGGTCAGCTTCGTCTCCACCACGACGGTCTGGCCCGACTTGAGCAGCCCGGCGACCTTGGCCTGCGGGTAGAGCTTCTTCAATTCGGGGAATCGCGCGTACACGGCCTTGAGGTCCGCGCCCCACTTCAGCTCGCCGAAGCCGTCGTTCTCGGTGGCGCGCACGTTGGAGAGCGAGCCGGCGACGGCGGTGCTTTCGTCCGCCGCGGCGGGCGAGGGCTGCGAGACGGCCGCGAAGGCGCCGAGTGCGACGAACGCGGTGAGCGTGGACATCCGCATGGGAGACCCCGTTTCAGTGGGTGAGGTGTTCGAAGACGTCGTTCCCGTGGGCCTGGATGGCCGGCACGATGCCGCCCGCCGTGGCCAGCGCCTGCACGATGCGCGTGGGCACCTCGGCGCGGAAGGTCTCGCCGCCGACCGTGACCACGCCCGCGGCGAGGTCGACGGACAGCTCGGCGCCGTCCACCGCGCGGGCGTAGAAGCCCTCGTCCTTCATCACCAGGTAGGGGAGCGCCTCGTTGACCAGGTTGCGCTTGTGGATGAAGGCGTAGCTGCGGGCGATCACCAGCTGCACGCCGGCACCCTTGAGCGCCCACACGGCCTGCTCGCGGGACGAGCCGGAGCCCCAGCCCTCGCCGGCGACGATGATCGAGAAGCCCTCGCGCACGTGCGCCGCGAAGCCCGGCTTGACGTGGAAGAAACACTTCTCGCCCAGGTCGGTGAACGACGTGAGGTGGCAGAACTCGCCGGGGATGATGGCGTCCGTGTCGATGTGGTCGCCGAAGCGCTGTACGCGGCCGACGACGGCGGCGGGGGCGCTCTGGGCGCCGCCGCCCGTGGCTGCGGCGGTCGAGCCGGCGGGCGCGGCGACGGGCGTCGGCTCGACGCTCTCGACGGCCGGCACGTGGACGTCCAGATCGCGACGGAGGATGCGTCGGTAGCGGTCCTGATCGAGCTGCGCGAGCACGGGGCGCGGATCGGCGACCTTGAGGCCCGGGGCGGAGACGGCCACCGTCGCGGCCGAGGCCAGCCACGCGAAGGAGCCCTTGCCCATGCGGTTCTCGTAGTTGCGGTTCTGGCTGGTCAGCCAGACCTCGCCCTCGGCGGCGCGCTCGCTGGCCACGCCCAGGCACATGCTGCAGCCCGGAGGGCCGATGCGGAACCCGGCGCGCTCGTAAGCCGAGAGCAGGCCGGCCTCGCGCAGCCGCGCCTGGATGTCCAGGTCGCCGGGCACCACGAGGCGATTGCGGGTGGGCACGGGCGTCAGGCCGTCGGCGAGCATGCGCTCGAGCAGCATGCCGCCGAGCACGAGCTCCTCTTCGGTCGTGGTACAGGCGCCGATGAAGCCGCCGTGGAACTCCATCCCGGCGACCTCGGACACGTTGAAGCAGTTGTCCGGCGAGAAGGGCTTGGCGACCTTGGGCTCCATGTTCGCCAGGTCGATCACGAAGCGATCGAGGTAGCTGGCGTCCGCGTCCGCCTGGAAGTAGCGCGCCTCGTCCTTGTGGGACCGGCGGTGCATGTGCAGCCAGTGCGCCACGGTGGCGTCCGCCTCGAAGATGCCGTTGAGCCCGCCGAACTCGGCGGTCATGTTGGCGATCGTGAAGCGCATGTCCGTGGTGAAGTGGCGCGTCGCCTCGCCGATGTATTCGACGCTCCGCTCCATGGCCACGGTGTTGCGGCCGAGCTTGCCGAGCGTCTCGAGGATGACGTCCTTGCCGCCAAAGCCGAAGGGCACGGCGCCGCGGTACTCGACGGCGATGGCCTCGGGGACCTCGATCCAGCTCTCTCCGAGCACCATGGCCACGGTGATGTCCGCGCCGCCGAGGCCGATGGCGAAGGCGCCCAGGCCGCCGTGGCTGCTGGTGTGGCTGTCCGCGCCGAGCACGACCTCGCCGGGCTGAACGAGATCCCGGTAGAACCGGGTGTGCAGGATGGTCTCGTTGGCGTCGTAGAAGTACTTGATGCCGGCCTCGCGAGCGAAGTCCCGGCTCAGGTCCGCGAGCTTCTGGGCCCGCTTGTCCGTGGCCAGCGTGACCGGATCGACCGTGTGGTCGACGGCCAGGTAGAAGCGCTCCTTGTCGTGGACCGGCGGCTTGCCGAGGGCGGCCCAGGTCTGGTTCATGCCGTTCCAGGCCAGCTCCGAGGCGATCGTCCAGTCGACCTTGATGCGCACGATGTCGCCGGCCCGCAGACCGTTGCGAGGCGGCCGGATGGCGTGCGCGTACAGGATCTTCTGGGTCAGCGTCATCGGCAGGTTCGGCGTGGACGGCGGCAAGGCGGGGCTCCTTCGGGCGAGAAGAGGACGAGAGTGCGTTGAAGGCGAAAATCGCCGGTTCATACCAGACGCGCGCGCGCCTGTCAGCCTCGGCGGCGGGCAGACCGCGGCGATTCAGAGCGGCCGGAACCCCGCGGGCGCCGGCTTCTTACGGGGCATGCGGACGGGGAGCGCCTCGACGCGGCAGGGGCCGCTCACCCTCGATTGGCAGGCCAGCCGTTCCTGCGTGAGGTGGAAGATGTTCCCCAGGCGGTCCTTCTCGAGCGCGTTCGGGGCGCTGAGGTGCTCCATGCCGGCCTCGACCCGGACCTTGCATTGCACGCACGCGCCGATGCCGTTGCACAGCGTGTGCACCGGGGCGTCACAGCCGTGCGCGGCCTGCAGCAGGGAATCGCCTTCGGGGACCTCGATCGTCCAGGTCCGCTCGGCTTGGAAGAACTCGACCTTGTGTTTCATCGGCTCGGCCTCGCAACTTGCCATGACGCGGCGTGCGTCGCGCAGGTTTCGACGTGGCCGCCCGTTCCGGTGCACACTGCGCGCGTGAGCCGCATCGTCGACCCGCCCGAGCCCGGCGTCCGCCTGGGCCCCTATCGCCTCGTGCGCTGCATCGCGCAGGGCGGCATGGGCGAGGTCCACCTGGCGACCCTGGAGCGCGAGGCCGGCTTCCGCAAGCTCGTCGCGGTCAAGCGGGCGCTCCCGCACCTGGCGCAGGATCCGCACGTCGTCTCGCGCTTCGAGCGCGAGGCCCGGCTGGCGGCCGTGCTGACGCATCGGCACATCGTGCAGGTCTTCGACTTCGGTCGGGCGGACGGCGCCGCCTGGCTGGCCATGGAATACGTGCACGGCGTGGACGTGAAGGCCGCACAGGACCGCCTGGGCCCCGTGCCGTTCCCGACGGGGTTGGCCGTCGAGATCGGGCTGGGCTGTGCGCGCGGGCTGCACCACGCGCACCAGGTCGCCGACGCCGCCGGTCGCCCGCTCCACCTCGTCCATCGCGACGTCTCGCCGCACAACGTGCTCCTGTCGTTCGACGGCGACGTGAAGCTGACCGACTTCGGGCTCGCGGACGCCGCGACGGGGCCGGAGCACCCGGATGGGATGATCCAGGGCAAGTACGCCTACATGAGCCCCGAGCAGGCCCGGGGCGGCGCCGTGGACGCCCGGTCGGACCAGTACGCGCTGGCGGTGATGCTCTACGAGCTCTTGTCGGGCGCGCGCGCCTTCCAGGCGGTCGAGGGACCGCTCGCGACGCTCGACCGCGTCACGCACGGCGTCCCGCTGAAGCCCCTGGCCGCGCTGGGCGTGCCCGGACCCCTGGTCGAGGTCGTCGAACGCGCGATGCGACCCGAAGCGGACGCTCGCTACCCCGACCTGGCCGCATTCGCAGACGCGCTGCGGAGCGCGGCCGTTGCGGCCGGCGTCGTGATCGGTGAACCGCCGCTGGCGGAGTGGCTGCGGGCGCTGTTCCCCGAGCGCGGCGGGCCCGTGTCTTCGCAGCCGCCGACGCTGGTCCACGAGGGCACGGCGGCGGCGGATGCGCCCATTTCGGCGGGGCCCGGGGGGTCCCCGGTGCTCGCGGCCGGGTTCGACCAGACGCTCGACGCCGTGGCGCCGGCGGCGCTGCAGCGCCCTGCGCCGACACCGACTTCGACGCCCGCGCCGGCCCCCGACCCCCCGCATCGCGGTCGGCGTGCATGGGCTGCCTGGGCGGCCGCAGCGGCGTTTGGCGTCATCGTCGTCGGGGGGACGCTCGCGGTCGTCTTCGGCACCGGCTCGGCCCCTACCCCAGAGGCCTCGCCCCAGCCGACGGCGCCTGCATCTCTACCTGCGGCGGCGTCTCTCCTGACCTCGGCGCCGGCCTCGGCGCCGGCTTTGGCGGTCGCGGCGGCGCCGACCCCGAGCGCCGCACCCGTGGTCACTTCGTCTCCAGTGCCACCCTCACGGCCGGGCCGGCGGCCAGGTACCGAGCCCCCCCGGCCAGCTTTGGCGGCTTTGCCGGGGGCGTCTGCCGAAGTGGTCGCCACCTCGGTGAGCCCGGGCGGTTTCGGTTCTGCCGAAGTGGTTGCCACCCCTGCGGGTTCTGCCGAAGTGGTCGCCACCCCCGCGGGTTCTGCCGAAGTGGTCGCCACCCCCGCGGCCACCCCCGCGGGTTCTGCCGAAGTGGTCGCCACCCCCGTGGCCGCCCCTGCGACCCCGCCCACCCCCCGCGTTCGCGTCGAGGCCGAGGGCGCCAACGTGCGGGACGCCGCCGGCGGCTCGCTCACCACGTGGCGTACCCTGGCCGACGGCTCCGTGCTCGCCCATGTGACCGGTGGTTCGGGCCCCCCGGTCAGCGTGCGGCTGCTGGCGTCCGGGCGAAACGTGCGGGCCAACGTGACCGCGCGGCCATACGGCGACGTGACCCTGGATGGCATCGCCATGGGCGGGACCCCCGTCGCGGACTTGCCCCTCCGCGCCGGTCGTCGCCGCATCGTCGTGCGCGGACCGGACGCGTCGGAGACCCGCCTCGTGGTCGAAGTCGGCATCGGGGAGCCCGGCCCATGATCCGCCACGACAACCCGGGGAGTCAGTGTCAATCGCGCTTGGCACCTGGTCGGACGGCGAGTCGCACCGCAGGCTGGTTTTCGGCCGGTTCGATTCTTGCTACAACCGTGCACGTGCGCCCCTTCATCTCCCCCAGTCTGACCTTCTGCCTCGCGGCCGGTGTCGCCCTCGCTCCGGGCGCCGGCTGCAACCGGCAGGAGCGGCATGGGGTGGACCACCTGTCCGGCGCCCCGAACCTCGGCGGCCGCACGGTGGACGCCGACGGCGTCGCCCACACCCAGGTGGACGTGCGGGACGTGCTGCAGGCGGGCGAGGCCGTGACGGGCGCGCTCCCGGCGCGGGGCATCCTGGCCGGCTACGAGCTCGAGGCCTTCCGAGGCGGCGAGATCACCGCCGAGCTCGAGGTCTTCGACCGGGGTGGCCCCGTCGGCCTGGCCTTTTACGGCCCGCGCACGACGACGGGACTCTGGGACTCGGCGCTGACGGAGTCCGGCGGCGACACGCCGGGGATGGTCAGCCTCACCACGGAGCCCCTCTCGGCGGCGGGCACCTATCTCGTGCTCGTCTGGGCCGACGACCGCGACGCCGACGCCCGCTTCGAGCTTCGCCTGAGCTGCAAGGGCAACTGCGGCGCCCCCCAATGCCCCAAGCTCGAGCCCTGCGACCTCGTCTGCGACTTCGGCTTCGTACTCGACGCGGACGCTTGCCGCACCTGCGCCTGCCAGGACGCCCCCCAATGCGGTGATGGCGTCGGTCAGTGCGGCGACGGCCTGATCTGCGGCGACGACGGCCGCTGCACCCGCCCGCCGCCGCCCCCGCCCGAGTGCACCGAGGTCGCCCCGGTCTGCGACACGCAGGGGCAGACGTGGCCGAACGCCTGCGCCGCCGAGGCCGCCGGGCGTGTCGTCGACCACGGGGGCCGCTGCGAGCCTGCGCCCTCGGGGGACTGCGACGCCGACCGCCCCTGCACGCCACCCCTGGTCTGCTCCTCCGGGCGCTGCCTCCAGCCCGAGTGCACCTGCCCCGCCGAGACCTCGCCGGTCTGCAGCGTCAGCGGCGAGACCTATCGGAACCTGTGCGAGCTCACCTGCCGCGAGGGCGCGGCCGCGCTGGACCACGCGGGTCCCTGCGGCGGTTTGACGCCCTGCCGTCGCGATGGTGACTGCCGCCGCGGCCAGCAGTGCGAGCCGGTGCTCGACCCCGAGAATCTCCGCCGATGCGTCGCCGCGCCGGACGACCCCGCCTGCCAGCGGGTCTGCGTGATGGCCGGCGAGTCGGCCGCCTGTGGTCCGGGCCTGCCCGCCTGCGCGCCGGACCAGATCTGCTACGCCCTCGAAGGCGGATCGGGGCCGTGCGCCGCGCGCTGCGCGCTGGGCGGGGCCGAGTCGTGCGCCGCCGGCCTGCGCTGCGCGGATGTGGCCGTCGACGGGCTCGCCGAGGGCGAAGGTGTTTGTCTCCCGGGCTGCGCCGCCGGTGGCGGGCCCCGAAGCTGCCCCCCCGGCTTCTCCTGCGTCCCGGACGACGCGGGGCAGAGCGTCTGCCAGGGCTGCGATTGCCCCCGCCCGGACCCCGGCGAGGAGGTCTGTACGGACCAGCAGCAGCAGTTCCCCTCGGCCTGCCTGGCCGAGTGTGCCCATGCTCGCACCTGGCGCGCCGGACGCTGTGGCGACCAGCCGGCGTGCGACTGCCCCCTCGGCTACGCGCCGGTCTGCGCGCCGGACGGCACGCTCGTCAACCGCTGCGAGGCGCGCTGCGAGCTGCCCTTGAATACGCCGCTCGGCGACTTGACGACATGCCTGCCACCCGGCACGCCCTACGCGACCGCCTGCGTCCGCGACGAGGACTGCCACGTCGGCGGTTGCGGCGGCTCCCTCTGCGCCGCCTCGGCGTTGCCCGCCGCCGTTTGCCCTGCCCTGTCGGACGAGCTGACCTGTTACGCCGAGGGCGGGCGGTGTGGTTGCGTGAACAACCGCTGCGCCTTCGAACCGACGCGGGACGTCGAGCGCTGCGTGGACGCGCTGCCCGTCGTCGGCGCGGCGGCCTCGACGCCCGACTTCCCGGCAGACGCGCCGGACGCGGGCGTGCCCTGAGCGAAGCCTCGGTCGGCCCTCAGGGGCCGTCGGAGACCGGGGCGCTCGGCGGCGGGGGTGGGGTCCATGCCGGGACGGCGGCGGGCGGCGCGCTCGGCACCGCGGTCAAGCGGAGGACACGGGCGGTGTGCTCCCCGAAGGCGCGCGTGTCGGCGCGAAAACCGCCCTCGATGGTCACGATCACGTCCGGGGCGGCCTCGGCCAGCACGACCAGCGGCGAGAGCAGATCCTGCTCCTCGTCGGGGTTCTCGAGGGAGATGCGCTCCCAGCCGGCAGGGCCCTCGACCTCGAAATAGAGGTCGGCGTTGCCCGTCAGTGAAGGCGGCCGGTTGTACCGCAGGCGGAACTTGCCCTCGCCCTCGGCCAGGGGGGGCCGCGCGGGCCCCGGGGGACCGCCGCAGGCCGTGAGCAGGGCGGCCAGCGCGAGCGCGAGATTTCTGGACAGCGACACGGGCCGCATTGTATCGACCCGCGCGCCTTTGTCACGTCGTTGGCACGGGTGTGGTACGCTGAAATCGCGTGGCCGCGTCCGGCGACCGGGCACCTTCATGGGCCCGAGCCGCATCGGATCGTGGACCGCGCGCGAGACAACAACCGATTGCCTGGAGCCCGCGGGCCCGGGACGAGAGGTCGACCCATGAAGCGTCTGACGACGACTCAGCTTCGGCGCAAGCCCCGTGAGGGCGAGCGCATCGTGATGGTGACCTGCTACGACGCCACGTTCGCGCGGCTCGTGGACGAGGCCGGGGTGGACGCCATCTTGATTGGCGACTCCCTGGGCATGGTCATCCAGGGCCACGAGAACACGCTCCCCGTGACGCTCGACGAGGTGATCTACCACTGTCGCGCGGTCGCCCGCGGCTCGGTGCGACCGCACCTCGTGGGCGACCTGCCGTTCGGCAGCTACCAGGAGAGCCCCGAGCAGCTCATGACCAGCGCGACGCGCCTGCTCAAGGAGGGCGGTGTGCAGTCGGTGAAGCTCGAAGGCGGCGAGGAGTACGCCGAGGGCATCTTCAAGCTCGTGCGCGCCGGGATTCCGGTCATGGGCCACCTGGGCCTGACGCCGCAGTCGGTGCACCAGTTCGGCGGATACAAGATCCAGGCGAAGACGCAGAACGCCGTCGAGCGACTCGTGGCGGATGCCAAGGCCCTGCAGGACGCCGGGTGCTTCTCGCTGGTGCTCGAGGGCATCCCGGCCCCCGTCGCCGAGCGCGTGACCGCCGCGCTGGAGATCCCCACCATCGGCATCGGCGCCGGTGTGGGCTGCGCGGGTCAGGTGCTCGTGCTCTACGATCTGCTCGGCCTGAACGAGGGGTTCAACCCCAAGTTCCTCAAGAAATACGACAACTTCCACCGTCGGGTGGTCGAGGCCGTCGGCGCCTTCGCCACCGAGGTCCGCGCCGGGTCGTTCCCGACGGAGGACCACTCCCACTACCCGAGCCACTGAGCGGGTCTGGCGTGGAGGTCCTGACGGACATCGCTGCCGTGCGCGCCTTCGTCGGGCCGCGGCGGCGTGCAGGCGAGCGGGTCGGGTTCGTGCCCACGATGGGGTTCCTGCACGACGGCCACCTGAGCCTGATGCGAGCCGCGCGATCCGAGGCCGGCGCGGGGGTCGTCATCGCCAGCATCTTCGTGAACCCGACGCAGTTCGGACCCAACGAGGACTTCACCCGCTACCCGCGCGACGAGGCCGGCGACCTGGCCAAGTGCCGCGACGCGGGCTGTGACGCGGTTTTCCTGCCGCCGGTCTCGGTGATGTACCCCGAGGGCCACCGCACCACGATCCACGTGGACGCGCTGACGGGGCCGCTCTGCGGCGCGTCGCGGCCCGGTCACTTCGACGGTGTGTGCACCGTGGTGGCCAAGCTCTTCGGCATCGTCGGGTGCGACGTCGCGCTCTTCGGCGAGAAGGACTACCAGCAGCTCGCGGTGCTACGACAGATGACGCGGGACCTGGACCTGCCCGTCGAGGTCGTCGGCCACCCGATCGTGCGGGAGCCGGACGGCCTCGCGATGAGCAGCCGCAACGTCTATCTCAGCGCGGACGAGCGGGCGCAGGCGCTGACGCTGTCCCGCGGGCTCGCGGCCGCCCGGGCGGCTTGGGCGACCGGCGAGCGGCATGCGCGGGTCCTCGAAGCCGCAGCGCTGGCCGTCGTGCGGACCGCGCCGCTGGCGGACGTCGACTACATCGAGGTCCGCGACGCACGCGACCTCGGGCCCGTCGACACGGCCGCTCGCGACGTCGTCCTGGCGCTGGCCGTGCGGTTCGGGCGCACGCGACTGATCGACAACACCGTGCTGCGGGTCTGACGCACCCCCGGGCGTGTCTTTCTGGACATGGTTCCGGCGTGACCCCTGGCCGTGTGGAACGATGATCACGGCGTGGACCGCGCCGGCTCGCGGCACGGAGGGTCGCGATGCTGGACACGACGGATGCACCATTCCGGATGGTCGCGGTCGACGAGGCGCCGCTGCGGGGTCGCGGCGGCGCGGCGGCGACCGGCGCAAGCTTCACCGGGGCGCGCTCGACGCACATCACGGCGACGGACCGCGTGATCGAGGCGCTGTGCCTCGGCATGTACGCCGACAACGTCGAGGTCGTCTTCGAGGGCCTGCGAACCGGCGTGCGGGTCACGCTGGCCGTGGCGCCCGCCCCGGCGGGCACGCCTGCGGCGGCCGACGGGCGCGTCCTGAAGTGTCTGCCGCGACACGGCGAGTTCGACTCCCTGTTCGTGCAGGCGGGGCAGGCGCTGGCGGTGCGCTTCTGTGGCGATGGCGGCCTGTACGCCCTGCAGACGCAGATCGTCGTGGGGAACCCCACGAGCCTGCTGTGCGCGTGGCCCACGGCAATCGACGTCCGATGTCGGCGGGTTTCGCCACGGATCGGCTTCTCGCGCAACGGCTTTCCCCGCGTGCACCTGCCCGTGGCGCCCGGCGGGGCCACGGAGACCGTGCCGGTGCGTGACCTCTCCGTGGGCGGCATGCGGCTCGAGCTTCCGCCGGAGCTGCTGTTTCCGCTCGGGCGCTCCGTTCACATGGCCCTGGCGCTCGGCGTGGGCGCGCCGCTCGTCCCGCTGGTCGGCGTGGCGCGCAACATCACCTCGGACGACACCGCCGGCTCCATGCTCTACGGCATCGAACTGCTCGCGCCGCCCCTGTCGGCGGAGCAGGCGATCGAGCGATTCCTTCGGACCACGACCCACCATTGAGCTCTCGCACGGAGCGGGCCGGCGACCGTTCGGCCCGCCGAGGCATCCTGCGACCCATGCGAACCAATCCGCTCCGCGTGGCCGTGGTGGGGGCCGGCGCCGGCGGCCTCTTCGCCGCGGCCTTCCTGGCTCGGGCCGGCGTACGGGTCGAGGTCTTCGAGGCCCAGGCGCACGTCGGCGGCTGCGCCTCGTGTTTCTCCATCGGGCCCAGGCGCTTCCATGCCGGCGCCACGACGCTGGTCGGCCTCGAGCCCGACATGCCCCTCGCGCGCATGCTGGCCGCCCTCGAGCTCGACCTGCCCCACCACGTACTCGAGAACACGCTCGCGATCGTGCACGGCGGCGAGCGCCGCGTGATGTCGCACGACACCGAGGTCAATGCCGAGGCCTTCACGGCCCGCTACGGGGCCGGCCTGGGGGCGTTCTGGCGGCACGCGGCCCGGGTGGCGCCGCTGGCCTGGTCGTTCATCGGCGATGCGGCCCTGCCGCCCGGCGGCGTCGAGGATCTGGCGGCGCTGGCGGCGGATCCGCGGGCCTGGGCGCTGCTTCCGGACGTGGTGTCGACCACTTCGGCGAAAGTGCGCCGACTCGGTCCCGTGAACGCCGAGGGCCTCACTCTGCTGGACGAACTCCTGCTCGTCTCGACGCAGTCGACGGCCGCCCAGACGCCGGCGCTCTTCGGCGCGGTGGGCTGCGAGTACCTGCAGCGGCGGCTCTACATGCCCCACGGCGGCCTCGGCAGCCTGTTCGAGCGGCTGTCTGCCCAAGTGGTCGCCACCTGTGGCGCGGTCCACCTGCGCAGCCCCGTGGAGGGCGTGCGGGCCGACGCCGAGCGGCCCACGGTGCGAGTCGGCGGCCTGGAGGTCGCCTACGACGCCGTCGTGCTCGGGGTGACCTGCTGGGACGCCGCGAAGCTGGTGACGGGTGACGTCCGCCCATTCTTCGCCCGGCAGGCGGCGCGTCACGACCGCGCGTGGAGCGCGGCGGGCGGGTACTTCGCGTTCGACGACGTGTTCGCGGAGGGCCAGGCCGTCTACACGCAGGTCGTTCTGGATGCGCCGATGCAGAGCACCGGGGCCCGGGGGGTCTTCGTGACGATTCCGCCCCGGGGAGACACTGCGTTGGCCGGGCTGCCGGGCGAGCGTTGCCTGACCGTGTCCTGCCACACGGCGCCAGAGTCGTGGTTCGACGCCTCGCCCGAGGCCTTTGCGGAGCGTCGCGCGCTCCTGCTGGAGGAACTCCACAAAGCGTTGCGCATTGCAGTTCCTGCGCTCGCCGGCGCGAAGTGCCATGCTGCACATCCCGCGACCCCGAGGACCTGGGCCGGCTTTACGGGGCGACACCTGGGGCGGGTCGGCGGCCTGCCCTTCGGGCGCGACCTGCGGACGCTGGCCTACCCGACCGGGCGGACCCCCCACGAGCGGCTCCTCGCCGTCGGTGACACGGTCTTTCCAGGCCAGAGTGTCACCGCGACCGCCTTGGGGGCGCGGCGTGCGGCGGAGCGACTCCTGGCGACGCTACGCGCCTGATTCAGCGGGGCAGGAAGAGCCGGAAGGCCTCGGCCGTGCCCGCGGCGCCGGGCGTGCCGGGCCGGCCCGGAGAGAAGCCGCCTGCGCCGCCGCGTCCGGGCGCGGGCAGGGCGCCCACTTCGTTCTGGGCCGCGAGCGTGTCCACGTAGGCCGCCGCATCGCCCGGGAAGGCCGGATCCGGGACGACGTGGAAGCCGGAGATCGAGCCGCCACCGCCACCGCCACCGCCACCGCCGTGTCCGCCGCCGCCTCCATCGCCCCCCTTGCCCCCGGCGCGGGCGCACCAGAAGTTGCCCAGGCCGCCGAGTCCGCCCACGCCGGCTCGGCCGCCGGCGGCGCCGAGCCCGCCTGCGCCCCCGCGACCTGCCGCCGCCGGAAAGACGGTCACGTCGCGGACGTCCGGACCTTGGCCGCCGGCCGGGAGGCGCAAGAGCAGGCCGATCGAGGCGCCGCCGCCGCGTCCGCCGCGGGCCAGGGGGGCGCCGCAGCCGCCGGAGCCGCCGCCTCCGCCGGCTCCGCCCAAGTGGTCGACACATGGGCCGCCGTTGGTCTCCAGGACGTCGTAGCCTGCGCCGTGACTGCCACCGCCGGCGCCCCCGCCGTGGGTACCGTCGCCCCCGTCGGTGCCGTCGCCGCCGCGCCACAGTCCGGCCTCCGCGTCAAACTCGCCGAACGCGTCGGCGAATCCGAGGCCGCCCGGGCCGTCCGCACCGGTACCCCCGTTCTCGCCCGGCGCGCCCTCGCGCCGGAGGGTCGGGTTGTCCTCGCAGAAGCAATCGAAGGCGTAGGGGGTGGGGGAGTCGTAGGTCGGCTCCCCGCCGCGGCCCGCGCCGGGCCCCGCGCCGTCGGCGCCCGCCTCGTTGGCCACCGCGGCGCGGTGCATGGCGGCGGAGTCGCACACGCCATCGACCATGAAATCCGTGCAACCACTGTTGCCGCACTGCACGTCCGCCCGACAGCCGGTCTCTGGGCAGTCGGCGCCCGCGCCTGCGCCGCCGTCGACGGCCTGGCCGTCCGGGCACTGTTTGAGCCCGGGGCGGCCGCCCTCCGCAGCGAGGCCCCGACAGATGGCGCCGCCCGCCTCCACACCGCCGTCACCGGAGGTGCCAGGCACTCCGTCCAGAATGTCGAGCGAGGCGATGCCCCGCTCCGCCGCGACGGTCGAAGACGACGCCCCCTCTTCGCCGTCGGCGCCCGCCCCGGCAAGGACGACGAGCTCGCGCAGCACCAGGGCGGGCCCGCTGTCGGCCACCACCGCCGTCGTCGAGCCGCCGCCCGGCGCTGGTCCCGGCGACCCGACCAGCGTGAAGCCCGCGACATCCGTCGGCGCGCGGATGCCCTCGGCGCGGAAAACCGAAGTGCCTGGCACCCCGCTCACATGCTCGACGATCGACGCGAAGACCACCGTGTCCCGGGCGCCGAAGTCGCTTCGGTATCCGCCGAAAAGCGATACCCCGTCGCGCAGGTCGACCACTTCGTCATACCGGCCCTGGGCGACGAAGACAGGCTGTCCGCGTGCCTCACCGAGCGCCAGGCCGCGTGTGATGGTGCGAACGGGGCGGTCCAGGGTGCCCGGATTGGCGTCGTCGCCCCGTTTGGCGACATAGATGTAGGCCTCACTCGCGTCGACGCGCCCGTCGCAGTCGCCATCGACCCCGTGTGCACCGGGCGGCCACGCCGCCGCGACCAACTCGCACTCGCACCCGTTGAGGCGGGCCCCGTCCAGGTCGGCGAACCCGGGCTCGCACTCGATGCGGCAGGTCGGCTGGGCGTCGTCCACGACACAGGTGGCAACCATGTGGGCAGATCCCGTCGCGCACGGCGTGTCGCACGCACCGCAGTGCTCCGCCGACTGGTACAGCCCGTCGACCAGGTAGGACTCGTCGACGAGGTCGTCGCAGTCGTCGTCCTCGCCGTCGCAGGTCTCCGTCGCGGTGACTGCGCAGGCGGACAGCGCCGCACCGTCGCACTGCTGCTCGCCGTGACAGAATCGCTCGCCGCTCGGGCTGGGCATCCAGCACCCGAACGTTGCGCCCGCCTTGTCGGGCAGACACCCGCACGCGCCGCTCGTGGGCAGGCATTGGGGCGCACCCTGCCAGGGGTTGCAGGCGAACCCGGCCGGGCATCCGCTCTCGACCGCCGCGGGGTCGCAGGCGCGTCCGCAGCGTGCGTCGCCCGGGCCGAACGTGATGCAGCGTGCACCCGGACCAGGTCGCGTGCAGTCGGCGTCCACGCGGCAAGGGCTGCAGAGCGTGTCGTCGTCGGCCACGCACACGGCGCCGTCGGCTGCGTGGCTGCCTGGCGGGCAGGCGACGAGCACACACGTCGGCCCCCCGGGCTGGAGCTCGCATGCGACCTCCGCCGCCGTCGGGAAGACACCGTGGCAGTCGACACCACAGTGTCCGCAGTTCTCCACCCGCAGGTAGTCACCCGCAGCGTCCACGAACGGGTCGTCGATGATGCCGTTGCCGTCGTCGTCCAGGTGATTGCACACCTCGTCGGCCCGTTGCGTCGAGTCTCCGCACGACGCGAGGGCCGCGCCGAGCCCCAGCAACCCCGCGAGCAGGGCCGCCCGCCGCTGCCAACCCTCAGCGCTCCAGGACATGGAGGACCTCCCCGTCTGCGCCGGCACCGCCGTGCACCGCGCCTGCGCCACCGGGTCCACCGGGGGCGGCGTTCGCGAGCTCGAACTCGACGCCAGCGGTGAGCGAGGTCGCCGCCCCCGGCGCGCGGGCGCCCTCGAGCCAGAGCCCGATGGTGCGGCCGCCGCACCCGCCGCCGCCGCCGCCGCCGCGGCCGCCTGGGCCGCCGTGGCCGCCCTGACCGCCGGGGGTGGCGCCGGCGAGGGGGGGAATG
>CAINDO010000077.1 GCA_903847385.1 uncultured Myxococcales bacterium | reverse complement strand
CCCCCGCCGCCCGGGGACATGGGCGCGCCGCCGCCCCCGCCCGCCGACATGGGCGCGCCGCCGCCGCCCCCGCCGGGCGACGGCCCGCTGCTGATCACCGAGATCGACTACGACCAGATGGGCACGGACTCCGCCGAGTTCGTGGAGATCCACAACCCGAGCGGCGCCGCGGTCTCGCTCGTCGGGCTCTCGCTCGAGCTCGTCAACGGCAACGGCGGCGACGTCTACCGCCGGTTCGACCTGAGCGACGCGGCGGATCGCCTCGAGGCGGGGGGCTACCTCGTCGTCGGCGCGCTGGCCGTCACGGGCGCGCTGCCCGCCGGCGTGCCCTCGATCCCGTTCAACCCGAACGTCGCCGACCTGAACAACAGCGTGCTGCAGAACGGGCCGGACGCCGTGCGCATCGTCGACGCCGCCGGTGGCCTCATCGACGCCTTCGCCTATGAGGGCGACGTCGCGGGCGCCACCGAGGGCGACTTCCTGTCCGGCGACCCGGGCAACGAGCGCCCCCAGTCGGCCAGCCGCTGCCCCGTGGACGCCGACACGAACGACAACGCGACGGACTTCCGCTACGTCACGCCTTCGCCGGGTCTCGCGTCGATGTGTATGTGACGTCCCCCGCGGGCCGACGCAGGAACGCGAGCAGGCGCGGGCAGAACACGCCCGTGTGGCGCCGATAGGCCGCGTAGGCGGCGGCGAGGGGGCTCTGGGCGAACTTCCGCTCTTCGATGCTCGCCGCCTGCGCATACAGCGTGCCCATCACGAGCACGCTGAGCAGGAGCGCGGGCGCATGCGCCGCGAAGGCGCCGGCCAGCCAGGCGGACAGGTACGCCGCGTAGAAGGGGTGCCGGATGTACCGGTACGGCCCGCGGACCACCAGGTGCTCGGGCGTGTCCTCCGTGAAGGCGAGCGTCAGCGGACGAGCCCGGTTGGCATGCACGGCGGACCAGAAGAGCGCCAGCGCCACGCCGAACAGCGCGAGGCCCGCGACCTGCGCCCCCGTGAACGCCACGGGCGCGAGGCAGCGCCACAGGAGCGTGCCGCACTGCGCGACCGCCGAGACCGCCCCCAGCGCCGCGATGGCGCGCATGCCGGTGCGGGGTGTGCCCTCGGTCCGGAAGAAGCGCCGGATGGCCCAGACGAAGCTGATCTGCGTGACGAGCGCCAACGCGAGGGCGAGCGGGGCCAACATCAGGGCACCGCCGCTTCGTCGTACATGCGCCGATACATCAGGCCGCCGACCCGCGCCGCGTGGGCGAGCCAGGCCCACTCCGCCGCCGTGGGCTCGCTGGCCTCGATCACCGCCATGACGTCCTGCACATGGCCGACGTCCAGGGCGCCGTGGCTCAGGAAAAACGACGCGTGGGCGCGGTCGAGGCGCAGCGAGGTGACCAGGCGCTGGCCGTAGTTCGTGCCGTGGACGGCGCCGATGCCCTCGAGCACCGCGGCGATGCCCAGGCGCGCCAGGGGCTGCCGGATGGCCGTGTACACGTTGAAGGCGACGTAGGCCGCGCACGCCGGCTCGGCGAACTGCGTGCGCGGATCCGGCCCGTGGTCGCCCGTGGCGCGCAGGTCGTTGATCACCCACTGCCAATGCGACTTCTCCTCCTCGGCGTGGGCGATGAGATAGTCGCGGGCCTGCTGGTGACGGGGCGCGCAGTGCGCCGCGGCCAGCGCGAAGGTCGATGGCCCCTCGAAGGTCTGGTGGAACAGCATCCGCAGCAGGCTCTGGTAGTCGGCGAGGGTCAGCGCCCCGGCGTCGAGCTTGCGGCAGAGCCGGTTGTCGGGGAACGCGGCCACGGCCGCCTCCATGACCTCGAGAAACGTCTCGCGAGGGGTCATCCGTTGGCCTCCTGAAGGGGGGGAATGGTCTGATCGCGCATGAGCTGATTGCGTTCGCGCCGGATCCACTCGGCGCTGCGGCGGTGAAGGTCGTCGACGCGTTGGCGCAGCACCCCGACGAGGTTCTGCGCCAGGCGGATCGCCAGGAGGCTGTGGTCCTGCTGCAGCCGCTCGATGAGGTCCGCTGGCAGCATGACGGTGCGCGTGTCCTCGAGCGCGACGAGGTCCGACGCGCGGCCCTCGGCCGGGGGCGTGTGGGCCTCGCCGAAGACATCCCCCGGGCGCAGGATCTCCAGGAAATGGTAGCCGTCGCCCGTGGGCAGGCCGACACCGAGCGAGCCGCTCAGGATCACGCCCAGGCCGGCGCGCAGCTCGCGCCCGGGCTGCACCAGGTCGCGGGGGCCGAAGTGCAGGGCGGCGCCGCGGGCGAAGACGAGGTCGAGCTCCGTCGGCGAGAAGCCGTCGAGCAGCGTCGGCCGGGGACGCTGGCTGCGCGTGAGCGCGTCGGCGAGGCCCGCCCACAGCGTCCGCAGGTCGCCCTGCTGCAGCGGCGCCGTGGGCCGAAACGCGCCGTAGACCTGCTCGGCGATGCCGGCGGCGCGGCCGCGGTCGTCCGCCGAGGCGGGCAGGAAGTGCACGAACGGCGAGTCGACGCGGGCGAGGTGCGCCCGGTCCTGCAGGCACAGCAGCAGCGGCACGCGCAGGCCGATGCCGTCGGGCCGCACGGCGTCCCGGTACTCGCGATAGCCCAGGCGGTAGTAGAGGCGCAGCAGCGGCACCTCGCACATGCAGAAGTCGACCAGGGTGCCGCGCTCGAGACCGAGGCCGTACAGGCGCAGCACCAGCAACGACGCCAGCGTGCGGCCGCGGTAGGCCGGGTCGACCATGAAGCGGGTGGTCACGGAGAGGCGCGCGCTGCTGCCGAGGCGGGCCTCGAGGGCGGCCACGCCGTAGGTGTCACGCAGGCTCTGCGGCAGACCCTCGGGCCCGCCGAAGTTCACCCGGATCGTGCCGACGATGCGGCCATCGTCCTCGGCGTACAGGATGACCGCCCCGGGGGCCTCGTCGGCCTCGTCCGTGAGCCGGCGGCGCGTGTGGTCGACGCCGCGCCCGCCCTTGCCGAGCTCCAGCGCGTGGACGGTGTAGCGGAACGCATAGATGCGCTCCCTCTCCGCCTGGCTCTCGGCGACGTGTATCGTGATCCCCATGACGACTCCCCTCGACAGGAGATTCGTCTCGGCACCCGTGTTCGCTGTAACTCGGGGTGAGGAATGACCCGCTGAGTCGGAGCGCACGATGCCCACGGAGCACTTCATCGACGTCAACGGACTGCGCAGCCACGGGCTGACGTGGGACGGCGGTGGGGACACGACCGTGCTCCTGCTGCACGGTTTCCTGGACCATGCGTGGTCGTGGCACTTCACGGCGGAGGCGCTGCACGGGCTGTCCCCCGACCTGCATCTGGTCGCCTTCGATTGGCGCGGCCACGGTGAGAGCGACCGGGTCGGCGCCGGCGGCTTCTACCACTTCATGGACTACGTCCGGGACCTGGACGCCGCGGCGCGGGCCCTGCGCCGGCGACGCCTGTACGTCGTCGGGCACTCCATGGGCGGCGGCGTGGCGGGGCTCTGGCTCGGCGCCTGCCGGCCGGACGTGATCGGCGCGACCCTCATCGAGGCCGGCGGCCCGCGCCCCGGTGGGCCCGACGACCTCGTCGACCGCATCGCCGAGTGGGTGGAGCAGACGACCCCCTTCGACCCTGCGCGGTTCGAGCGGCCGATGGACGATCTCGACCACGCCGCCCGCCGGCTCCGACGCCTGGACGAGCGGCTGACGGAAACGCAGGCGCTGTTCCTCGCCGAGAAGGGCACCCGGGTCGGCGCGGACGGCAAGCGCCGGTGGCGCGCCGATCCGCTCAACCGCGTGCGCTCACCGACCCCGCTCCTGCCCGGCGTGATCGAGGCGTTCTGGCGCAAGATCGCCGTGCCGGTGGCCTGGATCGATGGGGCCGACAGCGTGCTCCGCCTGCCAACCGACGACCCCCGACTTGACGCAATCCCATACTTGACCCGGAGCGTCTTGCCAGGCGCCGGCCACATGGTTCAACATCACCAGCCTGAACGGTTGGCCGCGGAAATCGCGCGGTCGATCGCCAGCCCCGTCGACTGAAAACCCCCTGCCAGGCCAGATGCCAGAAGGATTGATTCCATGGCCACGATGATCACGAGTGAATGCATCAACTGCGGCGCGTGCGAGCCGGAGTGCCCCAACAACGCCATCAGCGAGGGCGACGACATCTACGTCATCGATCCCGCGCTCTGCACCGAGTGTGTCGGTTTCCACGGCGACGAGGCCTGCCAGTCCGTCTGCCCCGTGGAGTGCTGCGTCCCGAACCCGGACCTCGTCGAGACCGAGGGTCAGCTGCTGGCCAAGGCCCTCAAGCTGCACCCCGACCAGAGCTTCCCGGCCGCCGGCGACCTGGACGACGGCACGTCGCACTTCCGCAACGACGGCTGGATCAACAAGGGCCGCTGAGCCGCCTCAGGGCGAGAAGCGTCGGCCGTTCGCTCGGTCGACGCCGCCGAGGGCGTGGCGCCCGCGGCGCACCACCAGCACCTCGGCCGTCGCCTCCGGGGGGATGCTCAGCGCATCACCCCGCGCGAAGGCCGCCTCGCCGGCCTCGTCGACCTCGACGACGTTCTGCGCGGCGTCTGCGCCCACCATGCGCAGCAACTCCGGCGTCGGCCGCCCCGCGGGCAGCGGCGCGGTGAGGACCGGCCAACCAACGATGGCCAGCTCTTCCGGCGTGGTCGGGTGCACGGCGCCGGCCACGGCGACGTAGATGGTCTCGGCGCCCGGCAGGCGCCAGAAGCCGAACTCGCGGAACGACCAGGCGGGCAGGCCGTAGAGGCGCATCAGGGCGCCGGCCAGGGGCGCCCAGGGCAGCGACTCGGGCGCGGTCATGGCCCGTGGGGGCGCCCGATGAGGCCCTTGGTCTGGGTCTGGGAGCTCACGCTGGCCGCCAGGCCGCCGGCGGCCAGCAGGACCCCCACCGCGGCGATGATGCTGGCCATGCGGCCCATGTGCATCGCCCGCTTGGCGGCCATGCCGAAGAAGACCGGGCTGAGCAGCACCATGAGCTCGCCGCCGAAGCCGCCGGTCTGGCGCAGGTCCGTCCGGTAGACCTTGAGGCCCACGGCGGCGACGCAGAGGGCGAGCGTGAGGTAGAGGCAGGTCTGGATGAAGGTCGAGCGCTTCATGCGTCACCAGGGGGGCAGGGGGCCGGGGAGCGGGGGCGTCTCACGGCCGACCAGCGCGTCCAGCTCCGGGCAGAACAGGGGGACACCGGCGCAGGCCGTGTCCACGGCGGTGGCGAGGGCGCCCGGCTCGCCCGTGCGCGGGAGCACGACCCCCACCGCGGGTGTGCTCTGGCCGACGCCGCGCCAGTCCGTGGCGGCGAAGCCGAGGCGGCGCAGGGCCGTGGCGACCCGCAGCGTGGCCTCGGGGCTCACGGTGCGCCCGGCGGGCGCGCGGAGGCGGAAGAGCTGGCCGCCGGCCGAGTGGAAACGGTCGAGGGCCTCGACGATGGAGACCGTCTGGCCGTTGACCTGGGTCTCGCCCACGGGCACGCCGTCGACGATGACGACGTCCTCGAAGGCGGCGACGTCCGTGAAGCGCGGGATGCCCGTAAGGCGCACGCGCGCCGGGCACAGGCGGTCGCCCCACACGACCTCGGCCGCGATGGGGGCGTCCGGGTGGGCCGTGAGGCGTACGGGCACACGCTCACCCGGGCGCGCGTAGTCGCCGTCGCTGTCCGGCACCTGGATGCCCACGGCGCGCCAGGCGGCGCGGGCGGCGCTGAAGTCGCCCAGCGCGGTGGCGGCGATGCCCAGGTTCCAGCGTACGCCCGAGTCCGACTTGTGCAGCGAGAGCGCGCGGAAGATCTCCGCCGCCTGCGGCCAGGCCCGGCGGAACTTGAGCACCACGCCCAGATTGTACTGCGCCGAGAGGTCGCCGGGGTTGCGCCGGGCGGCGTACTCGACCAGCGGCTCGGCCTCGGCGCGCAGGCCCCAGGACAGGAGCAGGTCGCCCAGATCGCCGGCGAAGGCGCCGCCGCGGTCCAGGGCGTCCGCCGTGATGTGGCGCGCGATGTCGGCGGCCGCGGCGCGGTCGCCCAGGCCGTGGAGCAGCGTGCCGATCCAGTCCTGGGCCACCTCGCCGGCCATCTCGTCCGAGAGCGTGCCGGCCCAGGCCCGGGCCAGGATGCGCAGCGACAGCCCGTAGGCGCCCACCTCGCGGAGGTCGTCGAGCAGGTGCCGCAGCGTGTCCGCCGTCTTGCCGTCCAGGAACGCCGCCAGATCGCCGGCGAGCGCCTCGAGGGGCGCCTCCCCTTGCAGATCGCCCTCGAGAAAGGCGTCCACGCGGGCGGCGAGGTCCGGGGGCAGCGGGATCACTGGCGCGTGAACTTGCGGTACTGGATGCGCTTCGGGATGTCGGCGTCCGCGCCGAGGCGCTTGCGCTTGTCGGTCATGTAGTCCTCGAAGTTGCCCTCGTACCACACGACCTGCGAGTCGCCTTCGAACGCCAGGATGTGCGTCGCGATGCGGTCGAGGAACCAGCGGTCGTGGCTGATGACGATGGCGCAGCCGGCGAAGTCGAGCAGGGCGTCCTCGAGGGCGCGGAGCGTGTCCACGTCCAGGTCGTTCGTCGGCTCGTCGAGGAGCAGCACGTTGCCGCCCGTCTTCAGCAGCTTGGCCAGGTGCACGCGGTTGCGCTCACCGCCGGACAGCTCGCCGACTTTCTTCGAGTGGTCCTGGCCGCGGAAGCCGAAGGCGCTCACGTAGGCCCGCGAGTTGAGCTTCACGCCGCCCATCTCGATGACCTCGGCGCCGCCCGAGATCTCCTGCCAGATGGTCTTGTCGCCCTTGAGGTCGTCGCGGCCCTGGTCGACGTAGGCGAACTGCACGGTCTGGCCGACCTTGAGCTCGCCGGAGTCGGGCGTCTCCTGGCCGGTGATCATGCGGAACAGCGTGGTCTTGCCGGCGCCGTTGGGGCCGATGATGCCCACGATGCCGCCGGCGGGGATGGAGAAGCTCAGGTTCTCCATCAGCAGTTTGTCGCCGTAGGCCTTGTTGACGTTGTTGAGCTCGATGACCAGGTCGCCGAGGCGCTGGCCCGTCGGGATGCGGATGTCCAGGCGGCGATCCGTCTGGTCGCGGGCCTTGTCCACGAGGCTCTGGTAGGACTTGTAGCGGGCCTTGCTCTTGGCCTGCCGGGCCTTGGGCGAGGCGCGCACCCACTCCAGCTCCTCCTTGAGGGCGCGCTGGCGGGCCGACTCCTGCTTCTCCTCCTGGGCCATCTTCTGGGACTTCTGGTCGAGCCACTCGGAGTAGTTGGCCTTCCAGGGCACACCCTTGCCGCTCTCGAGCTCGAGGACCCACGAGGTCACGTTGTCGAGGAAGTAGCGGTCGTGGGTCACGATCAACACGGCGCCGGCATACTCGCGCAGGTGCTTCTCCAGCCAGTTGACCGTCTCGGCGTCCAGGTGGTTGGTGGGCTCGTCGAGCAGGAGCAGGTCGGGCTTCTCCAGCAGGAGCCGGCAGAGGGCCACGCGGCGCTTCTCACCGCCGGAGAGCGTGCTCACGTCCGCATCGCCCGGGGGGCAGCGCAACGCGCCCATGGCGACCTCGAGGTGGCTGTCCAGATTCCAGCCGTCGACGTGGTCGATCTTGTCCTGCAGCGTGCCCTGCTCCTCGAGGAGCTTGTTCATCTCGTCGTCGTCC
The DNA here is from genome assembly GCA_903847385.1 of uncultured Myxococcales bacterium. GTDB lineage: Bacteria > Myxococcota_A > Bradymonadia > UBA7976 > UBA1532 > CAINDO01. The sequence continues at coordinate 30,197 of CAINDO010000077.1, read as the reverse complement.
GTGACCTCGCCGAGTCGATTGCTGATCTCGTCGAAGCGCTCGAGCAACGAGGTGACCTGCTTCATGCCGGCCTTCACGTTGTCCAGCACGTTCTTGGTCGGGTCGAGCTGGGGCTCCTGGGGCAGGTAGCCGGCGGAGAACCCCTTGGCCAGCCAGGCCTCGCCCGTGAAGTCCTGGTCGAGGCCGGCCATGATCTTCAGCAGGGTGGACTTGCCGGCGCCGTTGCCACCGACCACGCCGATCTTCGCATCCGGGTAGAAGGACAGGAAGATGCCCTTGAGGACCTCTTTGCCGCCCGGGTAGCTCTTGCGCAGATCGCGCATGTGATAGATGAACTGCTCGGCCATGTGACACGCCTTCCCGGTGGGGGAGTTGCTGGAACGCTGCGAATGGGGGAATTTGCGGCGGGAGGATAGGCGCGGCAGCGGCGGTGTGCAACCGGCGGAGGGCCCGCCGGCGCCAAGAATCGACGATCAGCTGGCGCATTCTCCGGCGCCGAGGTGCACGCCGAAGACCCGCTCGGTGCCCAGGTCCTGGAACATCTCGTCGGGGGCGTCGATGGCGACCTCGTTGAGGGGGTCGACGCGCTCGGCGACGAGCTTCTCATCCACGCGCCAGAAGAAGTCGGCGACACGCTCGCCGGCCTCCCGGTGGGATTCGTAAAGGTCCAGGAGGCGAATCAGGGCCTCGCCGGCAAGCCGGGCGGGGACCTTGCCCAGACGGCGACCGAAACGGGCGCCCTCGGGGCCGATCTGGCCGCCCAGGTGGAGCTCGTACAGCGGCAGCACCCGCTCGCCCACGCGCCGGATGCCGCCGTGGAAACCGATGGCCGCCACGTGGTGCTGCCCGCAGGAGTTGGGGCAGCCGCTGATCTTGATGTCGCCGTTCAGCGCGGCCTTCACGCTGCTGCGGTCCTGGTGCTTCTCCATGACCTGGACCAGCTCGCGGCCGAGGTCGCGGCTGCCGGTGTAGGCCAGGTTGCAGCTGTCGGCGCCGGGGCACGAGGTCGCGTCGTGGAGCGTGCGGGCGTGGCTGCGGCCCAGATCGGCCTCGACGAGCGCGCGGTGCAGGGCGGGCAGGGCGGCCTCGGCCACCCAGGGCAGCACGACGTCCTGGTCGTTGGTGGTGCGCAGCGTGCCGTCCGTGAAGGTCTCGCAGATGCGGGCCAGCGCGCGGAACTGCGCGGCCGTCAGGTCTCCCAGGAGCAGGTTGACCAGCACGGTCACGTGGCCCGGGCGCTTCTGGGCCAGCACGTTGTGCGTACGCCAGGCCTCGAAGTCCGGCCGCGGCTCGGCCTGCGGGATCGGCCGGTTCGGCGGCGGCGTGCCCGTCTCCAGGCTCGTCTCCGGCATGTCCACGCCGTTCGGGTGGCGGGCGCGGATCTCTTCGAGGGTCGCCTCGTACTGGACCTTGAACTCCTCGAAGCCGAGCTTCTTCACGGCGTACTTGAGGCGGGCGCGGGCGCGGTTGGCCCGGTTGCCGACGCGGTCGAAGATCTGCGCCACGGCCTCGGCCACGATGGGCATCTCGTGGGCCGGGATGAAGTCGTGCAGCACCCAGGCCGTCACCGGAGAGGTGCTCAGACCGCCGGCGACCAGCACCTTGAAGCCCTTCTGCCCGTGCTCGATGCGGGCCACGAAACCCAGGTCGTTGATGGCCGCCTGAGCACGGTCCTGCTCGTTGGCCGAGAAGGCGATCTTGAACTTGCGGGGCAGGGCGCCGAAGCGCGGATCGCGCAGCAGGTGGCGCTGGCACCACTCGGCGTAGGGCAGCACGTCGAAGGCCTCGTCCGCGACCAGGCCGGTCAGGGGGTCCGCCGTGACGTTGCGGACCGTGTTGCCGCAGGCCTCGCGCGTGGTCAGACCCACGGGCTCCAGGCGGCGCAGCAGGCCCTCGGTCTCCTGCAGCTTCACGAAGTGGAACTGGATGTTCTGGCGCGTCGTGATGTGACCGAAGCCGCGGCTGAAGTCCGCCGCGACGTCTGCCAGGGCCTCGAGCTGCGGCACCGTGAGCAGGCCGCCGGGCACCTTCACGCGGATCATCTGCACGTCCGGCTGCCGCTGACCGTAGACACCGCGGGCCAGGCGGAAGGTCCGGAAGGCGTCCGCGTCGATCTCGCCCGCCTCGTAGCGGCGCAGCACCTCGACGAACTCGTCGATGTCGGCCACGCTGGCAAAATGGTTGATCGCTTCCCGCACGTGTCGCTCCCGTGTTTTGAGAAAATCCGCTGAATCCGACCATAAATGCCGGATTAAGTCCAGCGCATGCGCCCGGCCGGAGAAAGCGTTAGAGTGCGCGCCATGCACAAGACGAATGTGTGTCGTTTCGGAGGCATCTCGGTCGCTTCATGCTTGACGGCCTTGACGGTCTTGACGGCCTGCGGAGACTCCGCGGGCGATGGGGCCGAAGGCGGCTCGTCATCGCAACCCACGCCGGACACCCGGGCCGCCGCCGGGGGCGACCCAATGGATGCGGCTCCGCCCGTGACGGATGCGCGGCCCGACCAGGGCGCGAGCCGGGACACGGGCACCCCGGCGGATTCGGGCGCCGCTGGTGGCGGTGGGGCCGGTGGCGGCGCGCCGGACGCCTCGCCGCCCGTCCGCGCCGACGAACCGCCCACCGAGGGCGAGGCCAACCTGGAGGGGGCGGGGGACCTGACCGCCGGCGTGCCCGCGGGCAGCGCCCGGGCAGGGCGTGTCGACGTGGACGCCGAGCGCCTGCGCGGCCCCGAAGCGAACTGCCGCGTCGGCGACTACCGCCTGGACAACACCCTGATCAGCGTCTGCATTCAGGACGAGGACAACTACGGGATCTTCAGCTTCTCCGGCGGCACGCTGATCGACGCCCACCGCGCCGACCGGCCGGGCACGGACCTGCTGCAGGAGATCGTCGTCTCGCCCGAGGTCGGCGCCGCCTCTGCGGAGCAGGTGGGCATCGTGCGCGATGGCGCGTCGGGCGGGGCGGCCATCGTGCGGGTCGAGGGGCGCGCACTGCCGAGTCGCCTCATCCAGGGCCTGCTGCCCGGGCGCTTCGTGCCGCCCGATCTGCGCATCGTGACGGAGTATCGCCTCGCGCCGGATGCCGACACGGTGGACATCCTCACCTGGATCGAGGGCGACCGTGTGGCCGGGCGGGCGCTGCTGGCCGACGTCGTGCTGTTCGGTGACCGGACGCGCGGGTTCAACCCGGGCACGACACGGGAGGGCGTGGCGGCCAACCCCACGCCGTTCCTGGCCGCGGACGGCCCCGACGTGAGCTACGCCTTCGAGAGCACGGCCCCGCTGAGTTTCCTGTCGATCCCGACCTCGGAGACGCCGGTCACGGCGATCACCTACGGGTCGGCGCTCCTGCGGGTCGGGGACCAGCGCTTGCTGCGGCGCCGCCTGCGCGTGGGCACCGGGGACGTCGAATCCGTGCGCACGCCGCCCCAGGACGCGGTGGCGGTCACGCTCACGGGCGTGCCCGGCGCCGTGCTCGCCGTGGCTGATGCGGACGGTCGCGCCGCCACTCGGGCCACGTTGGACGCCGCGGGGCGTCGCACGGTCTCGCTCGTGCCAGGGGATTACCTCGTCTCGACGATGCCTGGTTTCGCCGGCGCACCGCTCCACGAACACCCCCTGAACGTCGCGGCGGGGGGACCCGCCGAGGTCGCCGTGCCGCTCACCGCCGGGGGCGTGCTCAACGTCACCGCGCACGACGCCCAGGGCGCGCCCATCGCCGTGCGCCTGAACCTGACGAGCGCCGCGGGCGAGGAGCTCGTGCGCTGGGCCGTGGACGACGCCTCGCTCCCGCTGCCGCCGGGCGACTGGCACGTCGTCGCCACCCGAGGCTGGCACTTCGAGATCGCCGAGGCGGACGTGACCGTGGCGCCCGGAGAGACGACTTCGCTCCCCGTCGTGCTCGAGGAGACGCTGCCCTTCGAGGGCTGGACGTCCGGCGAGTTCCACCAGCACGCCAGCCCCAGCGCCGACAGCGACGTCGACCCCCGCGACCGCGTGCTCTCCAACGTCACGGCCGGCGTCGGCTTCATGGCGCCGAGCGAGCACGACATCGTCTGGGACTTCGCCGGCCTGGTGAGCGCCATGGGCCTCTCCGAGCGCATCACGGTGTTCCAGGGTACGGAGATCTCACCGCTCTACGCCCACTTGGGGGCGTACCCCATGCCGTACCTCGCCGACCAGAGCGGCGGCGGCGGCGTCGTGCTGCCCCTGCAGGACATGGGCACCTGGCGCTGGCGGCACGCCCCGGAGCTGGTGGCCGAGGCCCGCCGGCTCGGGGCCGAGATCGTCCAGATCAACCATCCGCGCAGCTCGCCGTCCGGCTACCTGCAGACCATCGGCTACGCCCCCGGCGAGCCCCTGGACTCACTGAGCCCCGAGGACTTCACCCGGGACTTCAACAGCATCGAGGTCTTCAACGAGTCCGACCAGTTCTGCGAGGTGATGACCGACTGGATGTCGCTGCTCAACCAGGGCATGCGCCTGACGGCCGTGGGCAACAGCGACACGCACTCCGTCGGGCAGCCGCCGGGCTACCCGCGCAACTACCTGCAGACCCTCGCGCCGCGGCCCGAGGGCGTGCAGGGCGCCGAGATCGTCGACGCCCTGCGCGACGGCGCGGTCTTCGTGGGCGGCGGCGCCGTGATGGACTTCCCCGACGGCCCGGCCCCGGGCGCCACCGTCGCCCCCGTCGACGGGGTGTTCAGCCAGCGCGTGCGCGTGCGCACCCCGCGCTGGGCCGAGATCACCCACCTGTACGCCTTCGTCAACGGGGCTCTGGCCTGGGAGACGCCCGTCGCGGCGGGGGTCGAGGCCGTGGTCGACTTCGACGACGTCGTCCGGCTGCCGGTCGCCGAGGATGCCCACGTGGTCTTCGTCGCCATCGGGCCGCGGCTGCGGTTCGTCCGGGGCGGGCAGCCCACTTTCGCCGTCGCCAACCCCGTCTGGGTGGACACGGACGGGGGCGGGATCATGCCGCTGGGCAACGTCGCCGCCGTGTTCCCGCACCTCGAGTTCTGCCACTGAGGCCGTCCTGCGCGGCCCTGCGCATCCTCGCTTGCTTTTCCCGCCGTGCGCGCGCAGAATGCCGCGGCCAAACTTTCCAGGATCCCTGAGGAGAACCCATGAAGACGCGCAAGTCCCGTCGTTGCACCGCGCGCCGCAAGGCGCAGCACAAGAAGAAGGTCGGCAAGGCCCTGCGCCGCGTGGGCAGCCTGCTCAAGAAGAAGAAGAACGGCCGCTTGACCTCGACGTGAGCCGGTCTCGCTGACCTCGCTCACACCCCGCCTCCCGGCCGTCCGGCCACTCGCTCCCCCCCACTTCGCTCCCCGACCTGACCTCGGCACTCACCGCCCACGGGCGGCGTGTATCGACGCGCGCGCACGGCGACACAGCCGCGGCGTTGCGCGTTCGGTGGGTCGTGAGTTCGGGAGGGGAGCGGGGAGGAGAGCGAAGAGGGGGCAGCGGAGGGGGCGCGATCGGGCGGGGCGCCCGACTCAGGGGATGTCGAAGGCCCAGACGCTCTGCGGGTTGCCGACGAACTCGGAGCAGCGGCCGTCCGGGTGGGTCGCCGGGTCGTAGGGCAGCACGCGCAGGGTGTAGTCGATCTGCTCGTCGGCGTCGGCGACCTGCTCGCGATCGCCCTGCACGCCGATCAGCACCGGGCTGCCGTCGGCGCCGGAGGTGATGTTCACGCACTCTTCGCGGGAGTCCGGCGGGACCTCGAGGGGGCGCTCGTAGAAGACGTCCAGGTCGGGGTTGCCGACATCCTTCGCCTGCATGAGGAGCACGGCGCGACCGTCCGAGTTCTCGGAGTAGGTCACGAGCACGGTGCGGCTCTCGCCGGCGGGCACGTCGATGCTGTACCAGTCGCCGGTGCCGCGCTCGTTGTTGCAGAGCCAGGCGTCGCAGACGCCGGCCTGGCGGTTGCCCAGGTAGACGGCCGAGGCCTGGTCGTCGTTGGGCTGGTTCCGCTCGCGCCAGTCGGGCACGCAGGGGAGCTGGCCGGCCACGTTCAGCGTCACGTCGAGCTCGTAGGCGTTCTCGTTGTTGCGGTCGGCGCCGCTGACGAGGATGCAGAGGTCGCCGGCGCCCACGATGCCGCGGGCGAGGTCGACGAGCTCGGGCGCGCCGTCCGTGGTGCTGCGGGCGATGGGCTGCTTGCAGCGCGACTCGACGCAGCGGCCGTCGTTGGCGTCCAGGCCGTCATTGTCGACGTCGCAGTCGGCGTCGGTGCGGCAGCCACAGACGTTGTCGCCGGGGATGCAGAACCGCGACGCGCGCACCTGGTCGTCACTGCAGTTGCCGTTCACGTTGCAGGGCACGTCCTCGGCGGGGTCGTTCTCGCAGTCGAAGACCTCGAGGCTCAGGTCGCCGCCGGCCAGGTCCTGGAACTCGGAGGCGATGCACACGCGGGTCTCGTCCTCGGCGACGTTCACGCGGTACCAGTCCTGGTCCGGCGTGGCGACGACGTTGCAGACCAGGCCGGCCGCGTACTCGTAACGAAGGCTCTCGAGGTCCACCGAGGACATCAGCGTCGCCGTGGCGGAGGAGTCGTTGCGGACGCCGCCGGGGCCGACCTCGGCCACGTCCGCGCCGCACATCGCCGTCGGGTTGATGTGGATGAACAGCGTGTAGGGGTTGGCGGTGCCGGCGGCCAGGCTGCGCACCCGCACGTAGTACACGCCGGGGTTGGTACCGTTGAGCGAGGCGGGGTCGGTGTTCTGACCCGCCTGCGTGACCGAGCCGGCCGTGCCGAGGGCGTTGCCGTCCGGCGTGGCGATGGTGATCTCGGCGCTGCCGGCGAGGTTGGGGCTGGTGGCCCAGGCGCGAACCTGGTCGCCGTCGTTCGCCGTGAAGGCGAACCAGTCCTCGTCGCGGGCGCAGAGGCTCAGCTCGAGGGGGATCTCGAGGTCGGCCTCGCGCTGGACGCGGCCGCGATCGCTGATGCCGGCGAGGACGTCCAGGTTGGTGGACTCGTTCGGGGCGTCGTTGGGCTCGGAGGCGTCGCCGCAGGAGCCGCCCGGGGCCGGCTGGGGGAGGTTGCGGCCGGAGTCGTCCAGCGCGGGCGCGGCGTCGCGGCCGCGCAGGCGGACGTACCAGGTGTCCTCGGAGAGCTGCGCCTGGTCGCGGGGGATGTCGAGACGGTAGGTCACCGTGCCGCCCGCGCCACCGACACCCGCGCCCGTGGCGTAGTTGGGGTTGCCCAGGTTGCGGACCGTCAGGGAGTTGTAGAGCTCCACCACGGCCTCGCCGACCAGACCGTCGACCACCAGCTCGATGGAGGCGCCGGCGTCCTGGCTGGGGGAGGCGAACGTGAACCAGTCCTCGTCGCTGCCGCAGGCGCTGCCGCTGAAGGTGTAGGTCTCGTCGCGGTTGCCGTTCCACATGAGGTCGACGGCGTCGGCGGCGACGTTGTGGCCGCGGCCGCCGTTGTCGAACTCGCCGTCCTCGGGGAAGCAGGCGTTGTCGCCGCCGCCGAGGGCGTCGATCAGGGTGATCGAGAGGTCGTAGGCCTGGGACGCGGGATCCTCGGAGTAGACCTCGATGTAGTAGGTCGCGGCCGCGGGCACGCCCATGCCGGCCTCCTCGGGGTAGCGCAGGCGCTTCGGCGAGCCGGGCTGGAGGTTCTCCAGGAGGGGGTCGGCGTTCGCGTCCGGGCCCCAGAGGCGGATCTTGACGTCGCCGGCGTTGGGGTCGGCGGCCGTCAGGATGATCTGCACGCGCGCCTGCTGGAACAGCTCGATCGCGTAGACGTCCGGGTTGTTGGGGCAGACCAGCTGGCCCTGGACCTCGCCGTGGTTGTCCACGAGCTGGATCGGGGTGGCCGTGTCGCGGTCGTTGTTGCTGCCCGGGAAGAGGTCGTTGGCGTCGTCGCGGCAGCCCGCGACGCAGCGGCCGCCGCCCTCGGCGCCGAGGTCGCAGAACTGGTCCTCCTGGCAGGCGTCGTTGTCGACGCAGAAATCCTGGCAGCCGACCTCGGGGTCACAGTACTGGCCGGGGTTGCAGTCGACGTCCTGGTTGCAGCCCGGGACACACGTGTTGTCGACGCCGCAGACCTCGCCGGGGGGGCACTCGCCGGGCACGCCGGGGTCGCAGCCGGGCAGGCAGAGGCCGGTCTCGACCTCGCAGAACTGGCCGTCCTCGCACTCGTCGCTGGTCTGGCAGGGGACCTCGGCGTCCGGCTCGCAGGTGTTCTTCGCCGGGTCGCAGTAGGTGCCGTCGGGGCAGTTGTCGTTGGGCGCCTCGCGGCAGCCCGGGATGCAGATGCCCTGGTCCGAGCAGTAACGGTCCGCCGCGCAGGCCGTGTCGTCGGCGCAGGTCGGGCCGCAGGGGTCAGGGTCGCAGCTGCTGACCTGGGAGAGGAAGGTCCCGTCGCAGGTGTCGACCGTCGTCAGGGAGCAGGTCGTGCCCTCCGCGCCGCCGCAGCACACGGCCTCCGTGGGCGGGGCCTCGCACTCGTGGTTCTCGTTGCAGCTCTGGCCCTCGGGGCAGGAAGACGCGTCCCCCGGGCGGCAGCCCGGCTTGCAGCTCGAGTCCGCCGTGTCGCAGAACTGGTCCGCGGCGCAGCCCGTGTCGCCCGTGCAGCCACAGACGTGGTCCGGGGTGCAGATCTGGCCCTCGCCGCAGCCGTCCGCGCGACAGCCCTCGGTGCAGGCGCCCTTCAGCTCTCCGTCCGTCTTGGCGCAGAACTCCGAGGCGTCGCAGCCCGAGTCGTCGAGGCACTCCTTGCCGGGCGGTGTCTCGCCGCCGGCGCCGCCGGTGCCGCCCGTGACACCGGTGTCGCCGGTCTCGCCGCAGCCGCCGAAGCCCTCACAGGCGGCGTCTTGCTTGGGTTGTTTGCTCGACGTGCTGTCGTCGCACGCCGCCAGCGCGATTACGGCGGCCAGGACCGCCCGTCCGTAGTTTCGTCCGCTCATGGTCCCCTTTGACATGGTCATGATGGTTCGTTTCACAAACGCCCCCCGTGTCGTTCCGTGAATCACCGGCGCGGTGCCCAGAAGCCCGCGACCTCACTGCAAATTGACGAAGCTGGTGAGCCGGCGCGTGCTGGGTCGGCCCGAGGTGTGGAGCACCAGCGCGAGATCGACGTCCCGGTGCTCGAGGCCCTGTCCGCCGAGGACGACGATGCCGCCGCCGGGGAAGGTCGAGGCCGACACGGCGGTGACCGTGCGGCCGTCCTGCTCGGCGTGCACCACCGGCGCCTCCATGCCGGCGATCTCGACCAGGCCACCCGTGCTCGCGGCCCAGACGGTGCCGTCGTCGGCCGCCAGGTCCTGCGCGGCGAAGTCGAGGGACTGGCCCGCGATCTCCACGTTCTCGGCGTCCGCGAGGAAGGACGCGGCCTGGAAGCCGTACAGGTTGCGCGTCTTGGCGTCCGAGGCGTGCAGCCAGCCCGAGGCGGCGTCCGCCACGATGCGCTGCAGGGTGCCGCCCAGGCGCTTCTGCGCCACGATCGCCCCGTTGCCCCCGCGCTCCGCGGCCGCGGGATCCAGGGCGAGCACATGGCCGCCCCGGCCGCCGACGACGAAGAGGCGCGGCGCGTCGAGCCCGTCCGCCCCGCCGAAGCCCGCGGGCAGGTACACGATGTCCGTCGGCCGGGTGAGCGGCGCGAGGTTGAGCGTGCGGATGACCTTCAGCGACTCGGCATCGATGATGGTCAGCGTGTCCTCGCCGGCGTTCACCGCGTAGGCGCGACCGCCGCCGACGGCGACCGAGGCGCAGTCCACGCCCGTGCGGACGAGGCGCCCGAAGGCGGGCGGGTTGGCGTTCATGTCGACCACGGCGACACCGCCGGCACCCGGGCTGGCGGCAAAGACGAAGCGACCGTCGTCGCTGGCCGCGAGACCGCCGACCCCCGAGCCGATGGTGATCTCGGCCGTGGGGCGGAAGGTGAGGGCGTGGTTGAGCGGGTCGCGACCATAGGCGACGACCGTGACGCGGCCCTCGCCGTTGACCGTCGCGCCGGCGGCCAGGTAAGGCGTGCCGGCCTCGACGACCTCGATCGAGACGTCGCGGTCGCGGCTCTGACCGCTCGGCGCCTGGGCGCGGACGAGGAAACTCGTCTGGCCGGCGTCGACGTAGGTCGGCGTCCAGGTGATCCGGTAGGACTTCTGGGCCGAGGGGTTGCCCCCGAGGATCTCCTCCCACTCCGCGCCGGGGGGCAGCTGGGGCTGCGGCACCTGGATCGGGCCGTCGTACACGCCCGGCTCGATCTCGGCGGCGTTCACCTCGAACTCGACGACGAGCTCGTCACCCTCGACGCCCGTGTAGGGGCCGTGGAACACGAACCGAGGCCGCCCGGTGGTGACCTCGACGACCAGCGTCCCGGTGACCGTGCCGCCGTCGCCGTCGTCCACGGAGACCGTGATGACGCGTCGACCCTGCACGTTGTAGGTGTGGGTGACCTCGGAGCGGTTGCGGTAAGTGTTCTGGTCGCCCATGTCCCAGTCGACGGAGGCGACGTCCCCGGCCACGTCGGTGACGATCGCGCGGTAGGTGTAGGGGACGTTGACGTCGACCGTGTCCTCGTCCACCTCGATGCGGACGGTCGGGGCGACGTTCTCGATGTTGACGATGTGCTCGGCCGTGGCCTCGCTGCCGTCCTCGTCGACGACCGTCAGGCGGACCACGTAGGTGCCGTCGTCCGGCCAGGCGTGCTCGACGGTGTCGAGGTTCGCGCCCTCGGCCGTCTCGCCGTCGCCGAAGTCCCAGTGGTAGCCGGAGATCGCGTCGGCGTAGGAGCCGGGGACGCTGGCGCCGCCGTCGAGCGTGAGGGCGACGCCCTCGGCGCCGATCTGCCGCTCGTCGGGGAAGGCGATCGAGAACTCGGCGGCGGGGGAGACGTCCAGCACGCGGATGCGCTGCGTGCCCGTGGTGCCGTTGTCCTCGTCCGTCGCGGTCAAGGCGACGTCGAACTCGCCGTCGGCTTCGAAGACGTGCGTCTGCTCACGGACGGCGGGCACGGTGGAGACGAGGTCGCTGCCGTCGCCGAAGTCCCACTCCAGGCGCGTCAGGCGGTCCGCGGGGCCGCCCTCGCGGGTCTGCGCCGCCAGGTAGGTGACACTCTCACCCTCGATGGCGACGGCCGGTCCCTCCACCTCGACGATGGGGGAGAGGTCCTGGACCACGGCCACGACCTCGCCGCAGGTGGTCTGGGAGTCCTGATCGTCCACGACGACGCGGATCGCGTACTCGCCCTGGTCGGCGTAGACGTGCGACGGCCCGACGTTGAACGGCCCGGCGTCGGGGGCGGGGGAGTCGCCGTAGTACCAGGTGTAGTTGACGATCGGGTCCGAGAAGCTGCCGGGAACGGCGTCCACCGTGAACTGGACCGGGTTGCCCTCGACGAGGGTGTCCGCGCCGAGCACGGTGACCGAGTTGCAAATCGGCGCCACGTCGTTGATGTGCAACATGCCGGAGGCGGTGCAGCTCGAGTCGATGTCGTGGACGGTCACGCTGTAGGTGAAGTCCCCCGGCGAGTCGTAGCGGTGGATCGTCGTGCCGAGGCCCGCGGCCAACTGGTCCGGGGTGCCGTCACCGAAGTGCCACTCGTAGAGCTGGATGCGCTCGTCGTCATTGCCGGGGGTGGAGCCCGAGGCGTCGAACTCGACGAGCTCACCCTCGGGGAATGGGCCCGGGGGCACGACCAGCGCACAGGTCGGGGTCACGTCGTCGATGGTCACCTCGGCGGTGTCCTCGGCGAACGTGTGGTTGCCCGCCTCGACCTTGACCCGGACCGTGTACTGCCCGTTCTGGAGGTCCCCGCCGAAGTCGATGCACTCGGTCCGGCCCTCGTAGGCGTCGAAGTAGCCGTCGTTGTTGATGTCCCACTCGTAGCCGATGATCCCCAGCAGCTCGGGCGGCGCGAAGCTGTTGCTGGCGCACAGGCGCACGGGGCGATTCTGGACGGTGCGGTAGGGCCCGCCGGCGTCGGCCGTGGGCTTGGCCAGGATCGTGAAGCGGCGCGTGGCCGAGATCGGCGCGCCGCCGCAAGAGGCGATGCTGATCTGCGCGACGTAGCTGCCGGCGTCCGTGATCTCGTTGCCGTAGATCACCGGGCCGACGTCCTCACCGTCCCGAGTCAAGAGGCTCTGGATCGAGTCCACGCAGGAGTTCGGGGCGGTGATCTCATAGCTCAGCGCGCCGGTGCCGATGCGGGCGCCCTCGGCGATGCCACCCCAGGCGACGGAGATCGAGTTGGGCGGAGGCGCCCGGCGGCTCTGGGCCGAGACCTCCTGAGTGTTCCCGCAGTCGTCGCTGACCCGGATGACCCGCCGGACCGTGCACCCGTCGGTCTCGATCCGCTCGACCACGGTCGGGGTCGCGTCGAAGGCGTCCGTCACGTGGTACTGGACCGGTGGGGGCTGGGGCGTGCACGCGATGGGGTCGGGCAGCTCGGCATCGGCGACCACGGTGGGCGCCGCGCGATCCAGGTTGAACACGACCGACTGCTGCGCGTCCGTGCCACCGATGATGGCGTGGGCCGTGATGCGACGGTTCTGGCCGTCTTCGATGGCGAAGATGTCGATGGGCCCGGTCTCGAAGGCGACACCTTCGGCCACGGGGTCGAATCGCCGCTCGATCGCCTGAACGCCGTCGACGTCGATGCGGACCGTCAGGGTGTCCGGCGTGCCGTTTCCGTTGCTCTCCGTCAGTCGGAGATTCACGGAGAGCGGGCGGAGCGGCGGGCCCGCGAGGCCACCCAGAACACCACCGGCGAAGACCTCGCCGCCGTTGTTCACACAGGCACCCGCGCTGGGCGACAGGATGGCGACCGTGGCGTCGTTGACACCCGCGGCGGCCACAGCCGGAGCGAGGAGAAGAGGGATTGCGGCGAGAATCCCGCGCATGCTGTCAGCCCCCGATGAACTTGAGTGGAGCGGCATCACAGACCGAGCGACGCCGGTTGACAGACTAACCGGTGTGACCGGGTGATTCCAAGGTCGGCGCGTTGGATTGTGAGGCTGAGGCGGGGAGGGGGGCGACGCGGCGCGGGGGGATGCGCCGGAGAGCGGGCGATCAGGGCTGGGGAGGCGCGACGTCACCCGGGCACAGACCGGCCGGGTACTGGAACGGCGGGGTGGTCATGGCGTTGCGCACGCGGGCCACGAGGCAGTTGTTGTAGGTGCGGATCACGAGGCAGCGAATGTCGTTGCTCACGTAGAACTGCAGGGCCTCTTCGTAGCGGAACTGCGTGATGAAGCCGAGGCCGATGGCCTGCTGGCGACGCGCCTCGCGGGCCACCGGGTTGAACGCGCCGCAGACCGCGTCCACGCGGAGCAGCGAGAGCTCGATGCGGAACTTCACCGCCAGCATGATGCAGTGCTGCCAGTTGCGGACGTAGGCGCCCTGGCTCTGCGCCGTGAAGAGCGCGTTGACGAGGTCCATCAGGTACAGCTCGTTGCGGAGGGCGTCGACGTCCGTGATGCACATGCCGGCATCACAGACCAGGCCGATGCGCTGGCGAACGAGCGGCATGACCTGCTGGGTGAGCAGGGTGAGCGCCGTGTTGACGGCGGCCCGACCGGGGCCGACATCGGCCGGGTTGCCCTCGTTGACATAGGCCTGCAGGTCGGCCTGGAGCTCGGTCAGCGCCGTCACGAGGTTCGTGTTCACGTCGTTGGCCTGGGCCACCCGCTGGTTGATGTCGATGACGGCCGGCATCGCGAACAGGTTGAACCGGTTGCAGGCGTCCGCCGCGTCGGCCAGGTAGAAGTACGCCTCGTAGGCGAGACCGAAGAAGTCGCGCGCCACGATGGCGTTGCCCTGGCTGCTGACGTCCGCGCGGAAGTTCGGGAGGTTGTACATGGCCGACATGTTGGCGATGTAGTCCGTCTCGGCCTTGCGGATGGAGTTCTGCGCGTTCGCGTCCCGCGGCGCCAGGTTGACGGCGTCGTGGTAGGCGTTGATCTCGCGCAGGAACGTGCGGGACATCGCCCACTGCAGGTTGCGGAAGTTGCCACCCGCCGCCTGCGACCGGGCGATGTCGAACGTGACCGAGCTGAAGGCCTGCCACGTCACACCGCGGCGGTTGTGCCGCTCACCCCAGTGACCGTTGTTGATGAAGGCGTCCGTCCCGGCGAGGCGGACGACGGGGAGCGCGTTGGCGGGGTTCGCGGCGCGAACGGCGCTCACGCGCTCCTGGGCGACGGTCAGGAGCTCGTCCATCGTGATCCGGCGGACGGGGACGGCCTGGCCGCTGACCACGTTGGAGTCCTTGTCGAAGAGCCTCACGGAGACCGTGTAGTTGCCCTCGTTCTCGAACTCGTAGACGACCTCCTGGTTGGCCCGCCACGGACCGGCGATCTCGGCCACGCCGTCACCGGTGAAGTCCCACTCGGCGCGGGTGATCGGGTCGTTCGGCGCGCCGGCGGTGGCGTTCACGCGGAAGCGCATCCCGGCGATCTCGTAGGCCGGGTTGGGCACCACGATGCCCTGGATGACGGCGTCGACGTCGCGAACGGTGACGATCGTGCCGGCGACGTGGTTGCTGTCCTCGTCGGTCACCGTGAGCGTCACGTTGTAGACGCCGTTCTCCGCGTAAGTGTGGTTGCGCTGGGCGTGGGTGGCGGCCGGGCCGGTTTCGACGGGGCTGCCGTCACCGAAGTTCCAGGAGTAGGTCGCGATCGGGTCGGCGACGGGGTGGCCCGCCGTCGTGCCCGAGCCGTCGAGCAGGAGCTGGACGCCCTGTCCGACCGTGTAGGGGCCGCCGGGGCGGGCCGTCGGGGAGACGTCCGTGACGGTGACCTGGAAGGCCTGCTGCGCGGTCGAGTTCAGGCTGTCGCGGACCTCGACCTTGTTCTGGAACACGCCGTTGTCGTTGGTCGGGTACGCCGCCGTGGAGACGTTGGCGTAACCACCACCCGCGGGCAGGTCCCAGGTGTTGTTGTTGCCGAAGTCCCAGCGGTAGCCGGTGACGGAGTCGCCGGCCTCGGGGGGACGCGACTCGCTGGCATCGAGCTGCAGACCGCCACCCTCGGCGACGCGGTAGGCGCCGGCGAGCATGGGATCCGTGTTGGCGTGACCGTTGGTGATGGCGTCCGCGACCGGGGGGCCGTTGACGACGAAGTTCCGGATGACCTGACGCTGCACGCCGGCGCAGTTGGTGACGTTCAGCGTGAGCGCGTAGGCGCCGGGCTGGTTGACCAGCGTGTTCGCCGCGTACGCCGCGCCTGCGGCGCCGTTGCGGGACAGCGTCGCCGCCGTCTGGCTGGCGCAGCCGGCCGGACCCTCGACCACCCACGTGAGCTGGGCCGAAGCGACGAGGGCGCCCTCGGCCGCGCCGTTGATGGTCACGTTGGGCTGAATGGCGAGCAGGTAGGCGCGGGAGGCCGAGCCGACGTTGCCGCAGCGGTCCGTGGCCGTGACGTTGAGCGTCTGGCCGCAGCCGTTGGCCACGGTCGTCTGGTCCACGCGGGCGTTCGGATCGCCGGCGTCCATGGCGGACACCGTCGGCGCGGGCACCTGGTTCGGCGGGTAGCAGGCGTTGGCGGCCAGCTGAGCGCCGATGGTGACCGCGGGGGCGGTGCGGTCGAAGAGGATGTTGCCACCGGCGTTCACGATCTGCTCGGCGGCGACGCCGGAGCGGAACACCAGCTCGAGGGAGCGCAGACCTTCGGGCACGGCGGCGGGGTTGATCTGAATCGTGCCCTGAACCGGGTTGCCGTTGGCCAGCGTGTTGACCACCTGAGGACCGGCGACCTGCATGCCGCCGACGCGGGCGGTGACGGTGACCTGGGCGCCGAGCGGGTGGGCCACGTTGAAGGCGACGTTGAAGGGGTTCGCCCCGGCGCAGAAGTTCACGTCGCTCGCGCGGGGCGAGGTGATCTCGCCGACGGGCGGGGCCTCGGCCAGGACGCGGATGACGCTCTGGGTCGGCTGCGAGCACAGCTGCGGGTTCTTCGAGTCGCAGACGATCAGGCTCACGATGTACTGGTTGTTCACCACCCACTGCGGGTTGCGGTAGTTGGCGACCGTCGCGCCCTCGTAGTCGCTGCCGACCCGGCCGTTGGCGCCGTTGACGTCCGCCGCGCCGAAGAGGTTGTCGCCGTCCGTGTCCCACTTATAGGCGACGAGCTGGTCGCAGGGCTGGTTCGGGTCGGTCGAGTTGCGGCCGTCGAGGGTGACCGGGGCGAACTGGCCGCCGCCGACGGGGCCGGTGACGTAGGGGCCACCGGCGTTGGCGATCGGCGCGACGTTCTGGACGTTGAGCTGCACGACGACCTGAGCGGTCGAGGTGTGGCCGGCGGCGTCCCGGACGCGGAAGCCGACGGTGACCGAGGCGCCGAGGCCGGAGACGGGGCGGGTGACGGTCTGGCCCGAGGTCTCGTAGGTCCCGTTGTTGTCGAAGTCCCACTCCCAGGCGACGATCGCCAGGTTGGCGGCGTTGGCCGGCGCGTCCGTGCGGCTGGCGCGGCCGTCGAAGAGGACGTCCGCGTTGCAGGGCACGCTGTTGGGCACGGCGGTGGCGGAAGCGACGGGGCCGTTGATGACGTTGAGCTGGACGGTGTTCACCGCCGTGACGCCGAAGCGGTCGCGGACGCGGAGCGCCACGGTGTACACGCCGACGTTGTTGACGCCGGCCGCGTTGAGCTGGGCCCACGTGACCGCCTGCTGGGCGGCGTTGGCGCCGGTGAACTCGAAGGTGTTGTCGTTGCGGATGTCCCAGGCGTACTCGGTGATGCTGTCGCCGCAGGCCGCGTCGGGATCCAGAGAGGCCCGGCCGTCGAGGCTGAGCGCGTCGCCGCGGACGATCGTGTAGGGACCGCCGGGGGAGGCGACCGGCGAGCGGTTGCCCTGGTTCACGTTGAGGTCGAACTGCGTCGTCCCGACGTTGCCGTTGCTGTCCGTGACGCGCAGGCCGACGCGGATCGGCGTCTGGAAGGTGAAGCTGTTGAAGTTCTGGGAGACGTTGGCGCCCTGGGCGTCGTTGTAGTTGCCGTCGCCGTTGAGGTCCCAGGCCCAGGAGACGATGTTGACGTCCGGGTGGGGGTGGTCGGAGCGCGTGCCATCGAAGGTCACGCGGTCACCGCAGGCGGCGGGGTTCGGGTTGGCCGTCGCGACGGCCACCGGATTGGCCGCGTAGACGAACAGCGTCGCCGTGTCGCGGCTGCGCAGGTTCGTCGTGTCCTCGACCTCGAGCAGGATGGTGTACTGGCCCGGCGCGTTGACGCCCATCGTCGCCAGCTCGTTCGCCGTCAGGTTCAGGAGCACGTTCTGCTGCTGGCCGTTGGCGTCGTTGATGGTGCGCTCGAACACCGGGTTGTTCACGTTGGCGTTGATGTCCCAACGGTAGGTCCGGATGTAGTCGCCGAAGTCACGCGTGTCCGGGTCGAAGGACTGGCGGGGGTCGAACGTCACGCCCTGCCCGAGCAGGATGTGGTAGTTGCGCTCCGGCGGGGACGTCGGGTCGGCGTCCGCCGTCGGGGGCGTGGGCGGCACGCGGTAGATGACCTGGTAGCGCACCGTGCTCTGGCGCCCCTGGCTGTCCGTCACGCGCAGGCGGACGAACACCTGCGGGATGGCGTTCGGCTGGGGTACGGGATTGAAGACCTTGTTGAACTGGACCGCGGGCTGGTTCAACACCTCGAACTGCGCGTTGTCGTCGAGGTCCCAGTCGTAGGAGGCGATGGTCACGCCCGGAATCGGCGAGCGGCTCTCCTGGCCGTTGAGGGTCGGGCTCGAGAAGCCGGTGACCAGGTTGATCGGCGCCGGGTTCGGCGACTGGACGACCGTGGCGATCGGGGCGGCCTGGTAGATGGTGATCGTGGCGTTGACCGTCGACGTGGCGCCGAAGGTGTCGCGGACGCGCAGCGTGATCGTGTTGTTCGGCAGGCCCGTGACGGGGTCGGCGAACTTACGCAGGTTGTTCAGGGTGGCCCAGGCGATGACCGGGCGATTGCCCGTGGTGTCGATGCCGGCGTCGGCGTAGTCGCCGTCGCCGTTGATGTCCCACTCGAAGGCCGCGATGGCGTCGCCGCAGGCCACGTTGGCGTCCGTCGAGCCCGCGCCGTCGAGCTGCAGGTTGTCACCCTCGAGCACGGTGTAGTTCGCCCGCGAGGTGCGGGCGACCGGGGGCTGGTTGCCCTGGTTCACCTGGACCTGGAAGGCGACCGTCGCCGTGCGGCCGAGGTCGTCCGTCACCCGCAGCGTGACGTTGTAGGTCCCGAAGGCGGCGTAGCGGTACGTGAAGGTCGGGGAGGCGCCGCCACCGTCGTAGGTCCCGTTGCCGTCGACGTCCCACTGCCAGGTGGCGATGGTGCGGTTCGGGTTCGGGTGGTAGCTGTTGGCGCCGTTGAACGTGATGTCCTGCTGGCAGGCGGCGGGGTTCGGCGTTCCCGCCCCGACGGCGACCGGGTTGGTCGGGTAGATCGTGATCGTGGTGCAGTTCGTCGCCGCGGGGCTGACGCCGTCGTTCACGCGGAGGCAGACCGGGATGGTCTGCGGCGCGCGGGGCAGGTTCTGCAGCGAGGCCCAGGGGATGGCGCCGCCGACCGCGAGGTTGGCGTTGGCCGGGTTCGCGGGCAGGGTGGCCGCCACGTTGTACGTGCCGGCGTTGTTGAGGTCCCAGGCCGCCGAGAGCGCCTGGCCGCAGAGCACGTTCGAGTCCGACGCCGTGCCGGCGAGGGTCAGCGGCTGGCCGACCTCGAGCACGTAGGGCCCACCGGCCGCGGCGTTCGGGGCGACGTTCGCGCCGGCCTGCACCGTGACGGTGACGGTCTTGGCGTCGACCTGCTGCGCGGCGCCGACGCCGTTGTCCACCACGCGGAGCGTCGCCGTGTAGTTGCCGGCGCGGGGGTAAGTGTAGGTGAACGCGGCCTGACCGTCCGCCGACTGGTAGTCGGGCGCGGCGCCGGTGACCCACCACAGGCCGTTGGTCGCGTCCACGTCCCACTGGTAGGCGAGGATCGACGCCGAGGGGTTCGGGTGGAACGACTCGTTGTGGGTGAAGGTGACGCGGCCGTTGTTACCGCCGGCGCAGCCTTCGACCACGGTGGCCGTGATGTCGTTGTTCACGCGGGCGACGGCGACGGGCTTCGGGTTGAAGAGGGTCGGCGTGATGATCAGGCCGCCGGCCGCCGCGGACATGTAGGGCGCGCCGTAGCTGCAGGTCACGGAGTGGGCGTCGCAGAAGTTGTCGATGACGCGACCGAAGGTGGCGTAGTTGCCGACGCCGCGGTCCATGGCGCGGATGTAGTAGACGAGGAAGTCGCGATACCAGTCGTACCCGACCTCGTTGCCCGGCTGGATCACCTGCGTCGGAGTACCCGTCCGATACCCCTTCTGGTGGGAGTACATCGCGTACGTGTTGCCGCAGCGGATGGCGGCGTTGTCGTTGGTGTTGTAGACCGCGTTGTAGTTGTCGCAGTAGGCGTTGCCGTTGCGCCACAAGCGGGTCTCCCAACCACCGCCGTGGGCGCGGAGCGTGGTGGAGCGCCACATGCGCTGGGTGAAGTCCAGGTAGCGGTTGAAGATGCCGCGCAGCGCGCCCTTCGTGCGACCCGGGGCCTCGTTGGGGAACGGGACGGCGCCGTCGTTGGCGGCGAAGGTGTGCATGCCCAGCCAGCGGGAGCCGAGGATGGCGCCGCCGGTGAGCTGGAAGTTGTCCGTGTACCCGCAGCGGTAGCCCGCGGAGCCGTCGGCGCCGATCATCCGGATCAGGCTCTCGGCGACGCGGTACTTGTGGCGGTTGTTGACGATGACGCCGAAGGGCCGGCCGGCGACCTCGGCGGACTCGAGGCCCACCAGGGCCCACTGGGTCGTGGAGCCGTCGTTGTAGACGCAGTCCGCCGCGCCATTGATGTAGTGGTAGTACCAGCCGCCGATGCCCGTGCCGCCGTCGATCTGGATCGAACCGACGAAGTCGACGACCTGCTGGACGAGCCACTCGTAGTTGTTGCCGGCGGCGTTGCCGGTCTGAATCGGCACGCCACCCAAGGCCGAGAGGGTCGTGGCGTAGCCGCCGAGCTGCATGCCCTGGGCGTAGGACTCGCTGTCCTCCCAGGCCAGGCGCCAACCGCGGCTGTCGGACGTGCCGGCGATTCGGGCCGGCTGCAGCACGGCGCCGTTGGCCGCATAGCCGGCGGGGAGCGACTCCTCGGCGGCGTCGATGGCGCCCCAGACGGCGGCCTGGCGCGTCAGGTCGTTGGACCAGCGCATGACCGTCTCGGCGTAGGGGTCATTGCGCCAGCGGGCGTCGTTCGCCGCCTGCCACCCGTTGGGGAGCGGGCGGTTGAAGGCGTTCACGCTGCCCGGCGGGAAGGCGGGAAGGTGGCCGTTGATCGTGAAGGCCCACATACCCGGGCCGTTCATCGACATGTAGCTCTGGCCATAGCGGGCGGCGATGGCGGCGCCCGTGGCGCCCTGGTCACCGTTGAAGAACCACGTCTGGCGGTGCATCCACCAGAGGGACTCCTGGATGGCCATCGAGCCGAGGACGTCGATCTGCGACTGCGTCCAGTTGCGCGGGTCGCCCGACGGCTGGAACGCGTAGACGTAGAGCGGGAACGAGCCGAAGACGTCGGCGTTCGTGCAGGTGTTGCGCACCCGCACGCCCACGAACATCCGCTGGTCGCGATTGACCACCGGCACCGTGAACGGTTTGCCGATGTCCCACAGCGTCGTGCCCGTCCGGCCGTAGTTCGCCGACGCGTCGTCGTTGTAGTTCTGGTTCTGGTTGATGTCCCAGGTCACGTTGTACGTGTTGCAGTTGACCGGCAGGTCCCGGACGATCGCCTTGAGGGTGATCGGTGCGGCCGAGTGGGCCGGGTGCGGGAGCGCCGGATTCTGCTGCGCGTACGGCACGATGACGACCGTCTGCGCTGCGGCGGGAGCGGCAACGCCGAGCATGGCTCCGGCGAGCGCCCATTTCAGCGACCACTGCGTTGATTTCGACATCCGCACTTCCCCCTGACTGCGCTCGTTTTCGATGGGCATGACTACCTGGAGCGAACCTTCGGTTTTTGTTCCCCGTTCGAACGCAAAGGGTACTATTCATCAACTATCGGGGTCAACGGCGGTGCAATAATCCAGCGCCGCTGGAATTGTGCCGAATTGGTGGAAGGGAAGCGGACCTCATGCGGAACGTGTTGATCGCGGTGGCGCTCGTGGCCATCGGCCTGCTTTTCTGGCAGATGCAGCGGACCGCCGACACGGAGACTCGCCCCAAGGTGGCCGACGCGGGGCTGGCCAAGGTCGCCGTGCCCGCGCCGCTGCCGGGCCTGGATGCTGGGGTTTCGGCGCCGAAGCCGGACGCGATGGCCCCGGACGCCGCGGTCGACGTGCCCTTCGTGCGTCAGCGTGGCGCGTTCGGCGTTCCGGTCCAGATCGTCGAGTCGGCGCTCGGGCCCGACCTGCTCGGGGACTTCTGGAAGCGCGAGAAAGCGCCCGAGCCGACGTGGCGGAACAAGCGCAACGTCGTGGTCCGGCTGACCGTGGACGACGGCAAGGTGACGGGCGGCCGCGTCGAGTTCCCGAAGAACAGCGCCACGGCGGACCTCCAGTCCGCGTCCCAGCTCCTCACGGGCATGACCTGCCCGCTCGCGCCGCAAGGGTACGAGCAGGCCGACGTCTCCAAGGGGCAGCACCGCGTCGGGCGGTTCGAGTGCCACGGCAAGACCATCTATTATAAGGGTGAGGTCTCCTTCGACGGGGGACCGGGGCACCCCGTGTGGTTCGAGTACGCGACGAACCCGTTCTGAGCGGCGGCACGATGCGCCGCCGAGGTTGATTCGGTGCGGGGTCCGCACGTACGCTGTGGGCCGAACGATGGATGAAAATCGCCCGAAGGTCGGGGACGCGACGGGCAGTGCCGATGGAGGACAAATGAGCCTGCGAGGCGGATTCGAGAGCCGATTGGGGCAGGTTCTGCCCTGGGCCGCGGCGCTGTGCCTGGCGGCCTGTGGCAGCAGCGGCGGCGGCGGGAGCAGCGACAAGGCCGACGCCGATGTCTCCGGCTTCGCCGGCAATGGTGGCTCCGGCCCTCAGGGCGGCGAGGGCGGCAACGTCGTCGGCGGCGAGGGAGGGGGTGGCACCCCCACGGGCGGGACCGGCGGCGAGGTCGTCGGTGGCACCGGCGGCACGGGTGGCACGGGCGGCTCGGTCGTGCCCTGCACCTGCGAGCGCAACCTGACCTGCGACGCGGACGGCCAGTGCGTCGAGCAGAGCCCCTGCGACGAGGATCTCGACTGCCGCGCCGGCCGAATCTGCGAGGGCGGCGCCTGCGCCGACGGCTGCGCAGACGACGCCGCCTGTGCCGGCGAGGGCCGTGCGAACCTCTGCGTGGAGGGCCGCTGCGTCCAGTGCCAGACGGATGGTGAGTGCTTCGGCCGGTCGACCTGCGATCCGGCGACCCACCTTTGTGTCGAGCCCGAGCCTTGCGACGACAGCCGCGAGTGCAACGCACCCAACGTCTGCAATGTGCGCTCGCACCGCTGCGAGGCGCCCTTCGACTGCCGCGTGGGCGGCGCGACGTGCAACGAAGGCCTCGTCTGCGACGACGCCTCGGGGCGCTGCGTGGTCCCGCCGGACGGCTGCATGTCCAATGTGAGCTGTCCCGTCGGCCAGGTCTGCGCCGCCGGTCGGCCCCGCCTCTGCCGCGGGTGCGTCGAGGACGGCGAGTGCGAAGGCTCCCAGGTCTGCGCGCGCGGCCTGTGCGAAGAAGGTCCGTGCAACGGCGACGCCGACTGCCTCGGCAGCCGCGTGTGCGTGGCCGGCTCCTGCGAGTCGCCCGCTTGCGCGGACGACGACGGCGAGGAGAACGACACGCTGGAGTCCGCCGAGATCCTGCCGGGCGGCGGCGCCTTCGTGGCCCAGAGCTGCGGCGCCGACGACGACTTCTATCGGTTCACGCTGGCCCGCAACACGGCCGCCACCATCTCGACCTTCGCCGACAGTCTGGGCGCGGAGCTCGACCTCGAGGTCACGGACGCCGGCGGCGAGCTGATCGACGCGGGTCGCGCCGACGGGCTCTCCGAGGTCGTGGTCGTCGGCCCGTATCTGGTCGACCGTGACCTCGTGGTCCGCGTGTTCCAGCGCGGCGTGGCCGGCAGCGTCGGTTACCAGTTCGACCTCGGTCTCCAGGCCGTCGTCGGGCCGGACACGTGCATCGACGACGCCGAGGACGTCCGCGCCGGCGACGACACCATCGAGACCGGTCGCCAGCTCCGCGCCGCGGGCACGCCGCCCATCGACCTGCCGCTCGGCGGGACGCTGTGCGAGGGCGATCCGGACTGGTTCTGCGTGACCCTCGCCGAGGGCGAGGATCTGCACGTGACCGGCGCCGTGACGAGCGGCGATCTGGTCGCCGAGGCCGAGCTCGTGCAGTCCGGTGGCGCGGGGATGTCCTTCGGCACCGTGCAGTGGCAGCGCGACCAGGCCGGCATGGAGCTCAGCCGCTCCGCGCGCGGCAACTACTGCGTGCGCCTTCAGGCCGTGTCCGGCGAGGGGGACTACACGGTCCGCTTCGTCACGACGAGCCGGGCGGTCGAGGCCTTCTGCGCCGACGCCGAGGCCCTCGCCCTCGATCCTGCGGGCACGGCGCGTGTGTCCGGCACCCTGCCGGACGACGACCTGCTGACGCTGTCCTGCGGCTCGGCCAACACGGATGGGGGCGAGGCCGCCTACACCGTCGTCGTCGACCAGCCCCGGCTGCTGGTGGCGCGGGTGACGGGGGAGGCGGGCGGCACGCTCGGCGACCCCATGATCAGCGTGCGCTCCGACTGCGCCTCGCCCAACGGCGAGCTGGCCTGCAACGACGATCGTTACGAGCCCGACGCGCCTTATCTGCTCGAGGCGAACCCCGCCGAGGTCCGCGTGCCCGTCCTCGCCGCCGGGACGGTCACGCTGATCGTCGACGGGACCGACCCGGGCGCGCGCCCCGACTACCGCCTGGACGTCGAACTGCTGCCCCTGGCCACGCCTCCGGCGAACGACCGCTGCGCCGGTGTGGTCCCCATGGAGCTCCAGGATGGCCTGGGCCGTGTCCGCGTCAGCCTCGATCGCGCCCGGGACGACTTCGGCGCCGCCTGTCTGCCGACCAGCGGGCCGGACGCCGTGTACTCCCTGCGGGTGGACGAGCGCAGCCGCGTGTCGGCGCAGGTCTATGCCGACTTCGCGACCGGGGTCTACCTGACCACGGGCTGTGGCATGGGGGACGTCCTCGGCTGCGGCACCGGCTTCGACCTCGACGACGTGCCCGCCGGCGACTACTTCCTCGTCATCGAGGGCGTGGGCGAGCAGGCCCGCGGCCGCGTCCAGGGCCAGATCATCGTCGAGCCCATCGGGCCGGCGCCGGCCAACGACACCTGCGGCAGCGCCGAGCTGCTCGACGCCGCCGGTGGCACGGTCGATGGCACGACCCGCGGCGCCACGGGAGACGTCCAGCTCGCCGACGGCAACGCCTGCACCGGCGACAACACCAGCGCCGGGGACGTCGTCTACCGCCTGCCCGTGGACGGCGGGGCCTCGTACTTCGTCGAGGCCGTGCCCGAGGCCGGCTGGGACCTGTCCCTGTTCGCCGTGAGCAACTGCGCCATGCCCGGCTCGACCTGCCTCGCGGGTCACGACGGTGCGCTGACCGAGCGCATCGAGTTCACCACCGGCGCCGGCGACACCGAGGTGTTCATCGTCGTCGACGGCGCGAACGGCGAGTCCGGTCGCTTCCAGCTGACCTGGGGCGCCCTGCCCTGAGGTCGCCGCGCGGGGCGCTTCAGCCCTGCACGACGGACCGGGCCCGGGTCAACCGGGTCCGCGGGGTCATCTCCCGCTGCCCCGAGACGCCCACGCCCAGCCACACCACGTTGGGCAGGGGCGAAGGCAGGCGGTGCTCGAGCCCGAGGTTCACGGCGAAGTTGCCCTGGCGGAC
The DNA here is from genome assembly GCA_903847385.1 of uncultured Myxococcales bacterium. Taxonomy (GTDB): domain Bacteria; phylum Myxococcota_A; class Bradymonadia; order UBA7976; family UBA1532; genus CAINDO01. The sequence continues at coordinate 5,333 of CAINDO010000077.1, read as the reverse complement.
GGGCACCTCGGCGTGGGCCTCCTGCCAGAGGGGTTTCGTCGCGTCCTCGGCGTCGTAGAGGGCGAAGGCGAGGGTCGCGGCGCCGGAAAGCGCGCTGCCGCCCTCGTGCAGGCACCCTTCGAACCGCAACGCCGCCGGTGGCGGCCCCACGGGAACACGGGGGACGGGCGAGCCGGCGGCCACCGGCGCGGCGCTCTCCGGCTCGACGGCCTCGGGCGCGTCGGACCCATGGGACGTCTCCGTCTCCCGACCAGCGCGGCTCGGGGCGCTGGTCGGCAGGTCGTCGTCGTCCTCGCCGCCGAAGAGCTTGCGCTTGAGCTTGCTGAACAGGCCCTCCTTGGGGGGCACGAACGTGCTCGCGACGGGCCGGGCGGCGCTGGCCAGCTCGACGGGCTTCTCCGCCTCGGGGGCGGGCGCCTCCTCCGGCTCCTCGGGCACGGGGACGACCCGTGCCAGCACGGCCTCGAGGTCGAAGCGGTCCTCCTCCGTCCACGAGGGGTCGTGGGGCGAGCGCGGGAGCGTCGGGTCGCCGTAGGGCCGGCTCTTCACCGCGGTCCAGCAGCGGGCGGCGACCTCGGCGAGGGGCGACTTGCGCTTCTTGGCCTTCTCGGCGGCGGTGAAGATCAGGCGGCGGGCGTTGCGGCCGTTCAGGTGGTACAGGACCTCGAGCGCGGCGAGCTGCCACTCGGCGTCGTCCTTGAAGGCCTTGGCCTTGTCGCTCAGCCCCGGGGCCTCCGTCCACAGGTGGCCCAGGAACATGTTGTAGAGCGCCAGGTGGCGCTCACCGTCCAGGCGCGCCAGGTTCAGGGCCAGGGACCGCTTCTCCTCACGCGTGGAGGCGAGCTCCTGCGCGTGGCGGGCGTGGTTGACCAGGTAGACGTTCATCGAACGGTCGCCGGCCCAGCCGATGCGCTCCATCACCTCGGTGCGGACCTGCGGGTCGCGGTCCTTGAGGTGCGAGAGGAGCACGTTGCGCAGGGCAGGGCTGTCGTTCATCGGCATCGTCCGGATGACGCTGCAACGGACCTCGACCTTCGGGTGGGAGACGACCTTCTGCAGGAAGATGATCGTGTCGTCGTCCGGCCCGGGCAGCAGCGAGACGATGGCCTCGACCAGGGCCGAGGTGATGTTGGGTTTGCCCCAGAAGTGGACGTCCTTGCCCAGGACGTGTCGGCCGAGGTGCGACTTCACGGCCACGGGGAGCGGGCCTGCCTCCATCAGCGTCGAGACGACGCGCATGAGACCACCGACGCGCTCGTCGAGGTCCTTGATGGCGTGGGCGTGTTCGATGGCCTGCTGAAGGCACTCCACGGCCTCCGCCTCGAGGCGGGCCGCCAGCAGCGCCTGGAGCGCCGCCGCGAAGGCTGCACCGACGTCACCGCCCTGGCACTGACGCGCCGCCGCGAGCGTCTCGTGGGCGCCCTCGGCCGCGTCGTCCATGCGCCCGAGCGCGGCGAGCGTCGCGCAGGCGGCGGCGAGCGCGCGGGCCCGGAAGAAGGGCTCGACGATCTTGCGGGCGGTCTTCAGGCCCTCGAGCGGGTCGAGGGTGGCGATGGTGCGCTCGACCTCGTCGAAGCCGTGGCCCGCGCGGGCGGCGGACTCGAAGTCGACGTCGCCGCTGACCATCGAGATGCGGCCGAAGAACTCGCGACCCCGCAGGGTCCGGATGCGGTCCAGGGCGCGCGCCGTCCGCAACATGTCGTCTTCGGCGCCGGGTCCCGCGGCCTCCTCGGCGTCGGCCAGGAAGTTCGTGTCCGGGATGAAGGTGTCCGTGGCCGGCGTCGCCTGCCCCAGGGCGCGCTGGTGCATCGCGGCGCGCCGTGCCTCCTGGTACTCGTCGAAGAGGCTCCGGGTCGCCATCAGCAGGCGGTCTTCGCGGGCGGCCTCGAGGAGCACCTGCCCCGGATCCACGCCGGGCATGTCCAGCTCGTTCGTGATGTCCCGAGCGTAGAGGGCCAGCTGCTTGAGGGCCTTGGCCGTCAGCCGTTCGGCGAAGGCGAGCGTGGTGCGGCGTGCGGCGCTCGGCGGATCGACCCCGGGCTGGCGTGCGGCCCGCCCGGCGAGCGCATAGGCCTGCTTGACCTCCCACGGGACCGGGACGCGCCGGCCGACCACGTCCGCGTGGAAGAGCACCTCGATGTGGGGGAACTGGCCGCGGGCGAAGGCCTTGCGGAAGGTCTGCTCCTCCTCGGCGGCGGTGTCCGTCACGCGGGCGCTGATGATGCGCGAGAACTCGACCAGCTCCCGAGGCTCGATCTCCCGGTCGAGCGAGATCGAGACGATGTTGCGGTGCTCCATCGTGCCGGTCATGCGGGTGATCAGCGTCATCATGCCGTACTTGCGGCGGACCACGCGGAGCGCGTTGCGCGGGTCGAGGAAGGCCTCGGTGCCCTCGCGCTGGACGAGCAGCTCCTGCATCGACAGCGGCTGCTCGTGGTACTCGTGGACCATGATGTCGTCGACGCCCGTGGACAGCGTCGACACGAAGGTCACGCGACTGCGCAGGTGCATCGCCTGGCGCCACAGACCCAGGACCTGGTCGCGCTCGGCGGTCGCCTCCGGATGCTCGGGAATCCAGGTCTTGAACAGACTCATGGACGCCGTGCGGAGGTAGCTCTTCTCTTTCTCTTCCTCGGAGCGCCAGTCCGAAGCGCCCGTGACCTTCTCGGCCATGCTGCCCCCCTGTTTCGACCACTGTCGGTGCCCGCGCCGTTCCGGTCCGGCCTCGGCATCGGGAGCCGAAGCTAGCAGATCGGCCGCCGCGCGGGCAGGGGCGTTCGCGGGATTGCCCGCCGCGCGATTCCGGTCTAGAACCGAAGATCCGGTCGCCGGGTCGAGGCCTCGCCCAGAGACCGCGCCCGAAGACCGCCCTCGCCGACCGCCCCGAAGGAGCCCTGCTTGGCTGGACCGACACGCGATGAAGGACCTGGCCGCGCCGTCCGCGAGGCCGTGCGTCGGCTGCGGGATCTGACGTCGGCCGAGGCCCCGTCGGGTGACGAGCGCCAGGCCGGCATCGAAGAGGTCGGCCGCGCGCTGCGCGCGGTCGCCGGAGAGCACGGCGACATCGAACTGGTGATCGGCACCAACCGCATCACCTTTGGCGACGACGCCGTCTACAAGTCCGACGCCCGCGAGAACAACCTCGCGTTCGAGCTCTTCCGGCAGGGGTTGCGGCGCATCACGTTCCGGGCGGGCCTGACGGACGAGGAGATCGAGACCTTCGTCCGCCACTTTGCCGAGTGTCGCGAGATCGAGAAGGTCGACGAGGACTTCGTCAGCACGCTGTGGCGCGAGTCGCTGCCCGGCGTCCACTACGTGGCGATCGACGGCTTCACCGAGAAGATCTTCATGGCGGACGAGGCCTTCACCTCGACGTTCCGCGCGGTGATCGACGACGTCTGTCCCGGTCTGCTCGAAATGGCCGAGGAGGACGAGGCCGACCTGCAGCCGCGGCCGCGCGTGGCCCTGGACGCCGGATCGGCGGTGACTGCGGGGCTCGACCAGCTTCGGGGCGCCGCGAAGACCCTGTCGCCGACGGCCAGCCAGTTGCGGACGCAGATGCGGGCGGCGCACGAGGGGACACGCCCCTTGGCGCACCTGTTCGAGCTGCTCGCCGCGGTGGCCGTGAAGTCGCCCTGCGCGCTCCCGGACGAGGAGACGGGCCAGGCCGTGCTGGCCACGCTGGACGCCTTCTACGCCGGCCATGGCCCGCAGGCCTTCGCCGACGCGGCGCGGACCTTGCTCACCGTGACGGACCCCCTCGTGGCCGCGCAGACGCCCCAAGGCGAGCGTGTCCGGGCCGTCCGGGCGGTGATCGCCGGGCGACCGGCCCTGGGCATGGTCGCGCGCCACTATACGAGCGACCGCCCCGAGGTCACCGCCTGGCTGCGATGGTACTTCGTCACGGCGGGCGCCCTGTCCGCGCCCGATCTGCTCGGGCTCATCAACACCACGCCCGCGGGCCCGGCGCTCGACTTTCTCAAGGACCTGCTGCGGCGGCAGGGGACCTCGTCGCTCGAACCCTGGGCGGAGCGCCTCCGCGACGACAACCCGGGCGTGGTGCTCGAGGTCCTCGAGGTCATCCTCGGCAGCGAGCTGGGCGATCAGGCGCAGCCGCTGCTGCTCGAGCTCTTGCGGCACCCCGTGCCCGAGGTCCGCGCCCGCGCCATCGACGGCCTGCGGGGCGCCTACAGTCAGCCGCTCCGCCAGGCGCTGCTTCCGCTCCTCCGCGATCCGTCCGATGCGGTGCGCCGGGCCGTGATGAGCCGATTCGCGCAGGCCGGGGACCCCTCCGTGGCCACGTACGTCGCCGCGACGATCAAGTCGCCGATGTTCCTCGAGTTCGACGACGACGAGCAGCGACAGTTCTTTGAGAGCCTGTCCCTGCTCGGCGGCGAGCGCTTCATCGACGTCTACCGTGAGCGCCTGAACCTCGAGGAGGCCCAGCAGAGCGGGCTCGGGCGGCTGCTTCGACGCGGCGGCGGCACGCTCTACGACACGACCGTCCGGAGGGCGGCGCTGGCCGGCCTCGGACTGCTGGCCTCGCCCCCCGCCATCGCACTGATCCGCGAGTGCCACGCCAAGGCCGACCTCGAGCTGGCGGCGCAGTGCGACGTCGCCCTGCGCATGGCCACCCGCGGGGGAGGCGAGCGGCCCAAGCCCGCGCCCGTGGCCGCGCAGGTGCCCAGCGGCGAGGACTCCGCCGCCGTCGTCGCCGCCGGCGAGGACAAACTCGGCACGCGCACGCTGTTCGAGGCCGCGCCGTTCCGGGTCGAGCCGCCCCCCAAGCCGCGGCACATCGCGCCGGTGTCCACGCGGCCGCCGGAGGCACCGGAGCCGCTGCGGGGCGGAGGCGCCACGGGGCCCTTGCCGGGCGTCGTGCCGGCCCGGGCGCAGCTGTCGTTCTCGGAGCTGCCGCTCCTCGCCGAGGGCGAGGTCTTTCTGGCCGAGGATGAGCGCCGCCTGCGGGCCGAACCGGGGCAGTCCGAGGACGGTCGTTTCGTGCTGACCTCGCCGCGGGCGGCCCTCATCGGCGTGCCGACGCAGACCGTCGCCGAGGCGCCGGTCACCGCGGCCCCCGTGGCCTCGACGTCCGCGCCACGCAGCGCGCCTCGGGTCGTGGAGAAGGCCGCCCGCCCGGCCGCCCACTCGGACTGGACCCACCAGCCCGACGCGACGCTGGCCGACATCCTCAGCAGCTACCTGGACGAAGAGGACGCCGCACGCGCGGCGGCGGCAAAACCCGCGGCCCCGCCGCCCGAGCCACCGCCTCGGCCCGTGCGCCCGGCGACGGGCTCGTTGCCCCCGCCGGTGCGGCCGGCGACCGCGCCCCT
>CAINDO010000076.1 GCA_903847385.1 uncultured Myxococcales bacterium | reverse complement strand
GCGTCGCCGCCCCCACGGCCAGCACGGCGCCCGAGACGGGGCCCGTCGTCTCCAGGAGCGGGAGCTCGCCGCCGAACAGCGTATCCGCGTCCGGCCGCACGGGGCCACCGGCGCCGGGCACGGAGAGCGACACCACGCGACAGCCCTCGTTCTCGGGCAGCGCGACGCGCGCCGCGGAAGCCCCCAGGTCGATGCCCACGAGCTTCATCCGGCGACCTCGTCGATCAGGCGCCGCAGCGCGTGCAAGTGGCCCACGCGCCCCGCCGCGAACGGCAGCGGCGCGTCCTCGGGCGTGGCGTCCACGACGGCGCCGAGCTCGAAGAGCAGGTGCTCGAAGCGCTCCTGCACGGCCCGGGCGAGGCGGGCGCGCTCCACGGCGGCGTCGCGCCCCCGGAGTTCGCCCAGCGCGGCGCGCAGCTCGATGAGCTCCATGTGGTCGGCGTCCGAGGGCCGCAGGCGCAAGAGCGGCGCCTCGCCCACGTCCAGCCCGCGCACCGAGAGCAGGTAGGTCAGGCGGCTGTGGGGCATCGCCAGCGTGCGCAGGGCGTCGTTCAGGCCGGCGGCGTGCTCCGCCGCGAAGCGACGTTCCACCGCCGAGGCGCGGGCGAAGCGGTCCGGGTGGACCTCGGCCATGCGCGCGGCGTGGGCGGCCTCGATGGCCTCGACCGTGTGGCCGAAGCGCCGCGCCAGACCCAGGCGCGCGAAGTGGCAGCCCGCCCCACCCGGCGGCTGGACGGCCCCGCAGGCGGCGCACAGCGCGAGCCCCGCGCCCGCGTCGCCGCAGGCCCAGCAGGCGCGCGGCGCCGGCGTCACCGCGGTGTCCTGACCCGAGGCGCTCAGACGCTGAAGCTTTCGCCGCAGCCGCAGGTGCGCTTCGCGTTCGGGTTGCTGAACTTGAAGCCGGAGCCGCCGAGGCTGTCGACGAAGTCGACCTCGGTGCCCTGCAGGTACAGGAAACTCTTCGGGTCGACGAAGAGCTTCACGCCGTGGCTGTCGAGTTCGCGGTCGCCCTTGTTGCCGGCGTCGGCGAACTCCAGGAAGTACTGGAAACCGCTGCAGCCGCCGCCGCGGACGCCGACGCGGAGACCGGAGTCGGGGTTCTCGCGCTTGGCGATGAGTTCGCGGACCTTCTCGGCGGCGTGGGGGGTGAGCTGGATCATGGACGGAGACCTTTCAGAGCGAAGGGGTTGGCTTCGTTTCGGGGAGATGAGGAGAAGACTCGGTTGCGGGCGCCCAGGGTTCGCGGAGCGCGCGCAACCGCCGGACCGCGGCCACCGTGGCGGCCGCGACCTGCTCGACGTGGGCGAGCGTGTTGCCGCGCCCCAGGCCGAAGCGCAGGCTGGCGTGGGCCAGATCCGAGGGCACGCCCAGGGCGCGCAGCACGTGGCTCGGCTCCAGGGTGGCCGAGGTGCAGGCCGCGCCGCTGGAGAGCGCGAAGTCGCGCAGCGCCATCAGCAGGGCCTCGCCCTCGACGCCGGGGAAGCTCACGTTCAGGTTGTTGGGCAGGCGCTGCGAAAGGCTGCCGTTCACGCGCAGGTCCGGCAGGTCGGCGCGCAGGCGGTCGAGCAGCGTGTCCCGCAGACCGGCGAGGCGCGCGGCCTCGGCGGCGCCCTCCTCGCGAGCGATGCGGGCGGCCTCGCCGAGCCCGACGATCTGGTGCACCGGCAAGGTGCCCGCGCGGCGACCGCGCTCGTGCCCCCCGCCCAGCTGCTGCGGCGCCAGGCGCACCATCGGGTTGCGGCGCCGCACGTAGAGCGCGCCGATGCCCTTGGGGCCGTAGATCTTGTGGGCCGAGAGCGACACCAGGTCCAGTCCCAGGGCCTCGACGTCCAGCGGCACGTGGCCGGCGGCCTGCGCGGCGTCCGAGTGGAACAGCACGCCGCGCGCCTTGCACAGCCGGCCGATGTCCGCCAGCGGCGCCAGGGTGCCGATCTCGTTGTTGGCGGCCATGACGCTCACCAGGAGCGTATCCGGGCGCAGGGCCGCCTCGATCTGCTCGGCGGTGACGAGGCCGTCGGCGTCCACGGGCAATCGCGTGACCTCGAAGCCGCGCTGCCGCAGGGCGTCGAGCGGCTCCAGCACGGCCTTGTGCTCCGTGCAGACGGACACGAGATGCCGGCCGCGCGCGCCGTTCGCCGCCGCGACCCCGAAGAGGGCCAGGTTGTCCGCCTCGGTGGCCCCGCTGGTGAAGCAGATCTCCTTGGGCGTGCAGCCCAGGAGCGCCGCCACCTGGTCGCGGGCCTGCTCCACGGCGGCCTCGGCGGCCCACCCGAAGGCGTGGCTGCGGCTCGACGCGTTCCCGTAGGTCTCCGACAGGTGCGGCACCATGGCGGCCACCACGCGCGGGTCGCAGGGGGTCGTCGCGTGGTGGTCCAGGTAGACCGGCAGGGTGGCGGCGAGGGCGGGCATCAGGGGCTCGCCAGGCCGGTGATCAGCTAGGTGGCCGGCACTGCGTGCGGGCGCTCGCAGCTCGGACAGGCGGTCACCGGCACCTCGGGGGCGTCGCAGCAGCGGCAGCCCTCGAGGTAGGAGAGATTGATGAGCAGCTCGCCCTCGAGGGCCCGCAGCTCGCGGATCTGGGCGCGCGTCTCGTTGAGCTTGGCGCGGTAGAGCTCCTCGAGCCCCTTCATCGCCGTGGGGGCCGTGGCGCTCTGCTCCCACTGGTGCACGAGGCCGCGGATGTCGCCGAGCGAGAGCCCGAGGCGCTGCATCTTGTCGATGAACTGGATGCGCTCCAGGTTCGTGCGGTCGTACAGCCGGAAGCCGCCGGGGCTGCGCTCCGCCGGCGTGAGCAGCAGGAGCTCCTCGTACAGGTGGATGGCGCGAATCGTCTTGCCGGCCAGGCGCGCCAGCTCGCCGATTTTCAGGCGGTTCTCCTGCACTCGGGGGGTCTCCAAACTCGTACGCATAGGTAAGGGTTGAGGGTAAGGTAAGGACCAGACCCCGGAGCGTCAAGGGCGCGTGTCCGGAACGGGTGCCGGGCCTACCCGGACAGCGCCGCCACCACCTCGACCTCACCCGCGTCGACGCGCAGGCGGCCGGTGGGGGTGTCCAGCAGCAGCGCGCCGTCGGGGGCCAGGTCGGCGAACCCGCCGATGACCTCACCCACCCGCATCGCCGTGCCCGGCGCCGGCCCGCGCGCGCGCCAGTCGGGCAGCACACCGGCGAAGGGGTCGCGCGAGGGCAGCGCGTCGAGCGCGGCGTCGAGCGCGGCGTGGAGACGAAATGCGACCTCGCGGGCGGCCAGGGGCGTCTCGAGCGCGATCCCGGGCACCTCGGGCGGGTAGCCCCCCGGCGGCGCGCGCAGGTTCAGGCCGATGCCCACCAGGGCGTCCATGCCTGCGGCGTCCACGCGGCTCTCGCACAGGATGCCGGCGAGCTTGCGGCCGCCGAGCAGCAGGTCGTTGGGCCACTTGAGCGTCGGCCGCGCGCCCAGGGACTCGCACAGCCGCGCGGTGACCACGCCGGCGAGCAGCGGCAACACGCCGGCGTGCATCGGCGCCACCCGGCCCCGCACGATCCAGGTCAGGTACAGGCCGCAGCCCGGCGGCGAGAACCAGGTCCGCCCGCGCCGCCCCCGCCCCGACGTCTGCGCGTCCGTGGCCACGGCCCCCACGTGGGGGTCGCCGAGGCGCGCGCGGGCCTCGTCGTTCGTGCTCCCGCAGGCCGCCAACCAGACGAGCCCGCCGTTGGGCTCGCGGATCATTCGCGGCGGCCGCGTTTCGGGGCGACCGGCGGCGTCTGCGCCGGCGCCGGCGCGAGCCAGGGCTGCGGGCGGACGTCGTCGATGCGCGTCGCGCCCGTGAGCAGCATGCAAAGGCGGTCGAAGCCGAGCGCGATGCCGCTGGTGGGCCGCATGCGACCGAGGGCGTCGATCAACGCCTCGTCGATGGGCGGCACCTGGCTGCCTGCGAGCCGGCGCGCGGCCTGGTCGGCCAGGAAACGCCGCCGCTGCTCCGCGGGGTCGATCAGCTCGTCGAAGGCGTTGGCCAGCTCGAAGCCGCCCGCGTAGAGCTCGAAGCGCAGCGCCGTCGTCGGATCCGCCGGGTCGAGCCGCGACAGCGCCGCCTGGCTGGCCGGGTATCCGTGCAGGAACACGGGCGGGCCGGCTTCGAGTGCGGGCTCGACGTGGTTCAAGAAGATCTGGAAGAACACGTCGTCCCACCGCTCGGCGTCCCCGCTGACGCGCAGGCCGCAGGCGCGCGCCGCGTTGGTCAGGCCACCGGCGGTCTCGTGCACCCAGGGGTCCAGGCCGTTCGCGTGGCGCCGGAACGCCGCCCGCACGCTCAGGCGCTCGAACGGCGGCGTCAGGTTCAACGTGCCGGCGCGCGTGCCGCCGTGCACGGCCCGGCAAGCCTCGGCGATGAGCTGCTCCGTCTCGTCCATCAGCCCGGTCAGGTCCAGCCCCACGCGGTACCACTCGAGCATGGTGAACTCGGGGCTGTGCGTGTCCGCCGAGGGCTCGTCGCGGAAACACGGGCCCAGGCTGTACAGGCGCTCGAAGCCGTCCCCCAGCAGCCGCTTGAGGGCGTACTCGGGGCTCGTGTGCAGGTAGCGGCGCGGTCCGCCCGTGGGCACCTCGAACGAATCGAGGTGCGGCTCCAGGCCCGGCGACACCACCAGCAGGGGCGCCTCGATCTCGATGTAGTCCCGCGCGTCGAGGAAGGCCCGGACGGCGCGACGCGCCCGGTGGCGCGCGACGAGGCGTTCGTTCACTTCAGGCGGGCCTGGACGCGGGCGAAGTAGGTGATCAGGTCGACCAGGGGCTGCCGGTCCTCGGGCTCGAGGTCGCGCCAGTGCGGCCGCAGCGTAGCGACCCAGGCGGCGCCCTCGGCGAGATGGTGGCGGGCCTCCTCGGCGATGTCCTCCAGGTAGACCTCCTCGACGACGCCGGCGTCGTCGGCCTGGATTTCGGCCAGCACGGCGGCGAAGGCCGGCGAGGCGTCCTCGCCCATCTGCTCGGCGAGGTGCGCGACGGCCTTGGACGAGATGCCATCCGGCAGACAGTTCTCGGCGATGTAGAGCGCCGCGGCGGTCCGCTCGTCCAGGTCCGGCACGACGCGGATGGCGACGTGCGTCGCCCCGGCCTGCTTCAACGCCGCCATGCGCCGGAAGCCCGTGACGAGCCGGAGCGCCTCGCCCTCGCGCACGACGACGACCGGCGTGAGCTGCCCATACCGGCGGATGTTCGCGGCGAGGCGCAGGAGGCCGCGCAGCGGGCGGGGGTTGTCGCCCTCGCGGACGACCACCTGCGACAGCGGCACCCGGCGCTCCACGGCGCTCTCGGCGGCGGCGCGGCGGGCCTCGGCCATCAGGCGCTCGGCCTCGCGCGCCTTGCCCTCGACCTCGCGCCGGTTCTCCTCGAGGAGCTTGCCCGCGCGGCCCAGCTCACCCCGGGCGGCGTCCACGGCGGACTCGCGGTGGCGCAGGTCGTCGCGCTGCTGCCGGAGCTGCTCGCGCTGCGGCCCGAGGTCGTCGACCGGCGCGGCGACGGGCGCGAGCTCGACCAGGGCGTCCCGCAGCACGACGCGCACGGGCTCGGGCAGAAACCCCAGCGCGCGGGTCAGCCACGGCGGCGCAGGCGCGGCGGGGCGGGCGCCCGCGAAACCGGCGTCCCCCGGTCCCAGGCGGTCCTCGACGCGGAAGCGCGCGGCCCCGGCGATGTCGCGGGAGCGGGCCGAGACGGTCTCCTTCAACGAGGGGCGCGTCGAACGGCCCCCCCGGGCGCCATGAGGTTCATCGGAGCGTGCCATGCGCGCTTTGTACCGCTTTTCACCCGGTCGCGTCAGCGGGATCGGGCGCGGCCTCGATGACCATCAACGGGCTGCGCGGGCCGAAGCGCGCCCCCCGCCAGCCGCCGGCCATCTGCACCATGCGCCAGCCCGCCGCCGCCAGCACGCGCTCCATCTCGGTGGGCAGCAGGAACCGGTGCTCCAGCCCGTGCGTGAAGAGCTGCTCGCCGCCGGCCTCGTCGCGCAGCACGAGCCGGAAGTTGGCGTCGATGCGCTGCGCGCCGGGGTACTCGACGTTCTGCTCGTAGATGTCGATCTCACCCTCGGGGGCCAGGACCGTGAGCACGTGCTCGAACTCGTCCGCCACGGGCTCCCCGCTGGGGATCAGGCTCTCCTCGTCGATCACGTAGGCGTCCAGGAAAAGGCGCGCGTCCGGCGCGGCGACCTCCCGCGCGGCGCGCAGACAGCGGATCTGGTCGGCCTCCGAGGGCAAGCAGAACAGGCCGTTGAAGGGGATCAGGATGCGGTCGAAGGGCCCCGCCGGCAGCGGCCCGCGCATGTCCCCGGCCACGATGTCGATGCGGGCGGCCTTCACCGGCGGCAGCGCGGCGACGCGGGCCTCGACCCGCTCGCGCAGGCCGGGGTGGATCTCGACGCCCACGACCTCGCGGGCGACCTCGGCGATGGGCAGAAGCAGGCGGCCGTAGCCGCACCCGAGCTCCAGCACCCGCGCCGCCCCCCGGCACACGCGCCGGTAGAACAGGCGGTCGCCCTTGTGACCGCGGTGAATCAACTCGTAGATCCAGGCATCCCGGCGAATGGCCTCGGGCGTGGCCTCCGGGGTGGGTTCGGCCTTCTTCGACTTCTTGGCGCTCATGACGGTTTCCTCGATGCGGCGACTCGGCCGACCCCACCGGGGGCCTCCCCGGCTTCGGCCCGTTTCTCGGCCGCCATTCTGGATACGGCCGCTCGAATCAAATCCTCGATGGTCGAGGCGCACGCGGACACGTAGGCGTCGTCGTCGGCGGCCTCCGGGCCCGTGCGGTCGAAGTGCACGGGCGGCAGGACCTCGATGCGCATCTGCGCGGGGAACGGGATGTAGGGCGGCGTCGGGCCCAGCGTGAAGCCCCAGGGCAGGGTGAACGCGAGCGGCCAGACCTTCAGCCGCAGGAAACGCGCGGCGCCGATGGCCCGGGCGAGCCCGGGCAGGTCGTCGATGACCACGAGCGTCTCGTGGGCGCCCTGCGCGGCCACGGGCACGATGGGCACGCCCGCCCGCAGCGCCGTGCGGACGAAACCGCGCCGACCGCTGAACTTCACCACGTCCCGCTCGGACCACGGCCGCAGGGACTCGAGATCGCCGCCGGGGTACACCATGACCTTGCGCCCGGCCCGCAGCAGGGCGAGGGCCGCGTCCGGGTGCGCCGGCACCACCCCCACGCGCCGCAGCAGGTCGCCGAGCACCGGCGCCTTGAGCACGAGATCGTGCGCCAGGCCGTGGGGCAGCGCCTCCAGACCGCCGTGGTGCCAGAGATGCACCGCCAGGATCCAGGTGTCGCCGCTGTAGGTGGCCCCGCTGTGGTTGCCCACGAAGAGCACGGGGCCCTTCGGCACGTGCTCCACGCCGCGCACCCGGGCGTCGTGCCAGGGCAGAAGCCACCGCTCCGCGTGCACCAGCAGGCGGCGGATGAGCTCTTCGTCGCGTTCTCCGAGGGTCGGGGACATGGCCTGCTTCGCGGCGATCCCGGGCGCACAGTGCGCGTCGCCGGCGCGCGCAGCATGGGCAACCCGAGGGGCGCGCGCAAGCCGAGTCGCGCAGAACGCGCCCTTGCGTGTATCCTGCCGCCCGCGTCGGACCGGGAGCGTCGACCGGCGCGGGTTCATCAGAAAGGTCCGGAACTTGGTCAACCAGCACTTCTGGCGCCCCCTCGCCCTCGCGGCGTGCCTGGGCATCACGGCCGCCGGCTGCGGCGATGGCGGCGACTCGAGCGATCCGAGCGAGAGCTCGGGCGGCGGCACGGGGGACACGGGTGTCCTCGGCGGCGGCGTCGCGCCCCCCCTCGGCGGCGCGGCGGCGGGCGGTCACGG
>CAINDO010000075.1 GCA_903847385.1 uncultured Myxococcales bacterium | reverse complement strand
CGGACGCCGGCACCGTGCCGGACGCGGGCCCGGCGGCGCTCGACGCCCCCGGCCCGTACCACGTCGGCTATCGGCAGAGCGAGATCACCTACCAGCCCATCGGCGCCGAGGGCCCCCGGACCTTGCGTCTCGCCCTGTGGTACCCCACGGACGACACCGAAGGCCGCGCCACGGCCTACCTGTTCGGCCGCATCCAGCGACCGGAGGTCTTCACCGACGCCGCGCTCGCCGCCGGGGACACGTTCCCGGTCGTCGTCTTCTCCCACGGCAGCGGCGGCCTCGCCGAGCAGAGCGTGTTCTTCACCGAGTTCTTCGCCTCGCACGGCTTCGTCGTCGCCTCGCCGGACCACACGGGCAACACGTTCCAGGACGGCGCCAACGTCTCGCCGGAGATGTTCTTCCTGCGCCCGCAGGACATCACGGCCGTGCTCGACCACATCTACGATGGCCTGCCCGAGGGCGACGCGCTGAAGGGCAAGCTCAACGAGCAGGTGGTCATGGCCGGGCACAGCTTCGGGGGCTACACCACGCTCGCCGAGAGCGGCACGGCCTACGACGTCGGCTATCTCGACGCGACCTGCGCCGGGGCGCCGGCGGACCAGTTCTTCTGCGGCGCCTGGCAGTCCAACCAGGCCGTGCGGGACCTCTTCGTCTCGGGCTTCCGCGACGACCGCATCGACGTCGCCGTCCCCATGGCGCCCCTCGGCGGGCCGGTCTTCGACTTCGCCGCCATCGACATCCCCACGCTGCTCGCCACGGCCGGCCGCGACGAGACGCTCCCCGATCCCGGACACGGCGACGACGTCTGGGCGAAACTCGACGGGGGGTCCGACGTGCGCCTGGCCTTCCCGCAGGCCGGCCACTTCAGCTTCGCGAATATCTGCAAGGAACTGCCGGGGGTCGTCCAGGGCGACGGCTGCCTGCCCGACAACACGGATCCCGACGAGGTCCACCGCGTCACGAACGCCGTGTCCTGGGCCTTCGTGCGGCGCCATTTGTTCGACGACACCAGCCACGACGACGTCCTCACCGGTGCCACCTCGTTGTCGGAAGCCGCCGTCGTCTCGCCGAAAGAGTGACGAGCGCTCCTCAAAGCCTTGCCCGGGCGCATCAATGCCGCTATAAGCCCCGGCCGATTTTCAAGGCAATTGCCCATGGGGGTGGAGGAAACATGCTGACGTCGTGGAGAAACCGATTCGGCACCGCGCTCGCGGCGCTGCTGGCCGGCCTGCTGGGCCCGGCCGCGGCCCTCGCGAGCGAGGTGGACCTCGTGATGCCGGACTTGAAGAACCTCAAGGGCGACCCCGCCCAGATGTTCTTGGGGATGCCCGGTTCGACCCTGCTGACCATCGGCCTGGGCATCTGCGTGCTCGGCGCGCTCTTCGGCCTGGTCATTCTGTCGCAGCTGAAGAAGGCCCCCGTCCACAAGTCGATGGCCGAGATCTCCGAGCTGATCTACGCGACCTGCAAGACCTACCTGGAGACCCAGGGCAAGTTCATTATGGTCCTGTGGGTCTTCATCGCGGCCGTGATCGG
>CAINDO010000074.1 GCA_903847385.1 uncultured Myxococcales bacterium | reverse complement strand
GGCTGATGACGCTCGCCGGCAGCCCCGACGCCCGCGCGCGGTGGCGAGCGGTCCGCACGCTGCCCGCGGACTCGGCCGACGGCCGCGCGGCGCGCGTCCTGGCTCTCCGTCAGGACCTGCGGGTGGACGACTGCGACGTGCGCAAACACACCATGGGTGAGCTCGCCGAGATGGGCGATGCGTCGGTCATCCCCGACATTCGCGCCGCCCGCGCCCGCTACAACTTCCTCGAGAACATCTGCCTGGGCGACGCGGACGCCGCGGCGATCCGGCGCCTCAAGAAGTAGCCGGGTCCGGCCGCGTCAGTTCTTCTGTGCGTGACCGGGGCCGAGCACCCGGGGCAGGTAGGTCGCGTAGTCGAATTTCGGGCTATGGAAGCGGTTATGGCAGACCGTACATACGGACTCGGGCACCGTCCGTCGCGTGGTCACGTCGTCGCCACCCACGTCCACGTGCCGTTGGCCGGGCCCGTGGCACGACTCGCACTGAATGTCCGTGCGGCCCTCCAGGTTCTTCAGGTTCACGCCGCCGGGCATCAGCCAGCCCGTCACGTGGCAGGAGACGCACTCGGCGTCGAAGGTCTTGTTGGCGTCGACGAGGGTCTTCCACGCCTTGCTGTGCGGGGTCGTCAGCCAGACCTGCTGCGCCTCCTCGTGGCAGTCGATGCAGGCCTTGCCGCCGGCGTAAGCCGAGCCGCCCTCGGGCACGGGGGGCACCGGGGCCGAGGCCGCCAGGTTGATTTCCTTCAACTTCGCGTTGTAGCCGGCCAGCCAGCCGGCGATCTCCGGCTCGGGCACGATGTCCTTGGGCACGGGCAGAAGAGCGTACTCGAAGCGCTTGCCCGCGGCGGGGAGGGGGCTCTGCGCAAGCACGTCCATCCGCGCCTTCATCTCGGCGATGACCGCAGTGAGCGTGGTCTCTCGGGTGCGCTGGAAGACGTCCTCGCGCATCTTGAGCTGCAGCTCGAGCGACTTCTGCTCGCGGGCCCGGTCGCCGGCGGGATCGGCCAGGGGGCCATCGGTCGCGGCGTCCAGCAGGAGCACGCGGCCCAGGTTGCGGCCGCGGTCGCCGGCCTCGAGCACGTAGGCCTTGCCCACGGGCTGACTGCGCACCTCCTCGTTCGGCGTGTCGCCCAACGCCCAGAGATCGACGCCCTCGACCCCCTTGGCGAGGGTCCGCAGCGCCTTGCGCGGCAGGGCGGCCAGCCCCACCACGACCTGGGCGCCGTCTGCCCGGAGCTTCTGCGCGGCGGCACGCGCGGCGACCTCGGGGTCACCGGGCGTGCCCGACGGCGTCGGCCCGGGCGCGGCGTCGACCACGCCGAAGACGCCGACCTTGAGCCCGCCCAGCGTCAGGAGCTTCGGCGCGCCGCCGGGCACGTTCACCGTCACCTCCGGGAGCGGCCACGTCTTGCGGAGCGGGTCGAGGACACCGGGCCCGTACTTCAGCTCGGTGTGGGTCGTCACGGTCGCGTCCACGCCGATGCGGGAGAGGGCGCGCGCCAGCACCTCGGCCTTCGCGGCTTCTTGATCGGCGAGATGGGCGTCGTCCACGTGCGGATCGAAGAGCACGCTGCCGACCATCAACACGGCCGTCGGCCCGGCGCGCCGCTCCTCGGCGATGCGCGTCGCGATGCGGTCGATGCCGCCCAGCGTCAGGTCCACGGTGCAGCCGCAGGGCTCCACGTACCCGTTGATGGCCGAGATCAGCAGCAGCCGCGGCGGGCCATCCGCGACGGGGGCGGCCGTGGGCGCGGCGGAGGCGACCGCCGGTGCGCTCGCGGACGAGACGGCGGGCGGGGGGGCCGGCGCGGTCGTACCGCCGCACGCCGCGAGGACGGGCAGCAGCGCGCACAACAGGGCACAGACGAAGGGAGATGAGGGCTTCACGTGCGACTCCGGGGGGACGTGCCAGGCGGCGCACGATAGACCGGCCGTGCGTCTCCGGACAATCGATGCGCTTGGACCCCGTTGCGCTTCGACCCCGGCCGCGCCTCGGTTCCGCTTTGACTCCCGCGGCGGGGTGGCCGACACTGCCCGGGATTTCGCGACCGCCCCGAGACCGCAGATGTTCGCCTGTCCCGCCTGCCGACACGCCAATCCGCCGGACGCCGAAGCGTGTCAGCGCTGCGGTGCGTCGCTCATGGGCGCCACGCTGCTCGGCATGAGCCCGCCCCCCGTCGAGCCCGTGCCCGACGCGACGCAGCGGAGCCAGACCCTCTTCGGCCTGCCCGCGCCGAGCCGCGCGGCGCCCCTGGACGCGGAGCCGACCCGACCGGACGTGGTGGCGCTGCCCGCCGAGCCGCCCCCGGCGGAGCGTTCGCAGACCCTCTTCGGTGTTCCGGCCCCCGCGCGGTCCGCGGCGCCCGCGCCCGTTGCGCCTGCGCCCGAGCCCGAGGACGCGCCGACGCTGAGGCGCCCCGCGCGTGCGCCCGCAGCCGCGCCGGCACCGGAACCGGTCGTGTCCCCGGCTGCGCGCGAACGCCCCGTGGAGAAGCCGGTCGAGCGGCCCACGGCCGCGCCGGCGCAGGCGAAGCGCCCGAGCTCGACGACGCTGCTGCACCAAGAGGCCGCCGAGATCATGGCCGCCGCCAGGATCGCCG
Source organism: uncultured Myxococcales bacterium (assembly GCA_903847385.1). GTDB lineage: Bacteria > Myxococcota_A > Bradymonadia > UBA7976 > UBA1532 > CAINDO01. The sequence continues at coordinate 36,140 of CAINDO010000074.1, read as the reverse complement.
GCGCCGTCGCGGACGAGGAGCGCAACGCCGCCCAGCGTCGTCTGCGCAAGACGCTCTGGGTGCTCCTCGGCGTCGCGCTGGTCACCGCGTTCGTGGGGTTCCTGTCGTTCCGCGATCGGCATCGTTTCCAGGCGGAGGTCGGCGGCGAACTCCGGGTTCAGCGGGACGCCGAGGGCTACGCGGTCAAGGTCCGCCTGCGCACCAGCGCCCCGGCGTTCGTGCAGGTCCCCGAGGGCGCCACGGGCGGTCCGGAGCGCCCCGTGGACGGTGAGACGGACGTCGCCTTCCGCCTCCCCGACCACGCGCTGAAGGTCGGCGACAACCAGCTCGCGCTCGGGGTGACGCCCTCGGACGACCCCGACGCCCGGCGGCAGCTCTCCTTGCACGTGCGCGTCTACTACCGCTTCGTGTCCACGCCCGCGGCGCCCCCGGAGCCGGGCAAACGCTTCGAGCTGCGGATGGCCCTGATGCCCGGCTGGCGCCTCGAGGTCGCCGATGCCCGGGTCGAGCCGCAGCCCGGCGGCGAGCTCGGCGTGTCCCTGGACTCCGCGCCCATGCTGGCGGCCGCCGAGCGTTTCGCCGGGCCGCTCGGGGAGTTCCCGCTGCAGCTCTCGCTGACGGGCCCGGCGGGCGAGCGCGCCACCTTCACCGAGGCCCTGCGTTTTCCGCTCCCGCCGACACGCCTGATGGTGCTGCAACCCTTGCACTGGGCCCTGACCACGGCCGACCACGTCGACATCGAGGGACTGTCCACGCCGGGGGCGGCCGTCGAGGCCGGCGGCGTCACCGTCACGGCCGACGCGACCGGTCGCTTCAAGCTCAGCCTGCCCCTGCCGACGCCGGGCCGCAACGCGCTGCCCGTCGAAGCCCGCATTCCGGGTCGCACGGCCGCCCGGGAGACCCTCGCCGTCGAGCGCGTGACCCCCGGCGCGTTCGCGCAGGCCCGCGCCGCCGCGCGGCGTCTGGCCGGCGCCGTGAAGACGCCCGCGCCGCCGTACGCCTCGCTCCTGGCGACCCCAACCGCCGTGCCCGGCGCGCCGTTCCGCATCTCCGGTCGCGTCCTGGCCGTGCGCCGGGGTGAGACGCCAGGGGTCGACGAGCTGCAGCTCGCCACCTGCGCCGCGGGCTGCCCGTACTGGGTCACCGCGGGTCAGCCCGTCTTCGCCGCGGCCGGCCAGCAGGCCGTCGTCGTGGGGCGGCTCACGGGGCAACACACCTTCCAGACGCGCGAGGGGCAGTCCGTCGTGGCCCCGCAGGTCGAGGCGCTGGCGGTGCTGTCGGGCCCCTGATCCGGGCGCGGCACCGAAATCCTTGACCCTCGGTGCCCCGCCAGGGGAGGTTCAGCCATGTCCTCCGCCGGACCCACGCCGCCGCAGATCAGCCTCGACCCCGAGGTCGCCCCGCCGTCGGAGCCGGGCACGTCGGCGCTGGCGTTGACCGAGGTGCCGCGTCATTGCCCGGTCTGCCGGGTCCCGGCCACGGCGGCGGACGCGTTCTGCAGCCGTTGCGGCGCGGCCTTGGGCGCCACGCCCGGCGCCGAGAAGGACCCGCTCCTCGGCGCGGTGATCGACAACCGCTACCGGGTCATCGAGCGGCTGGGGCAGGGCGGCATGGGCTCGGTGTACCTGGCCGAGCACGTGGGCATCGGCAAGCGGGTCGCCGTCAAGGTCCTGCGGCCGCATCTGCGCACGCAGCCAGAGCTCGTGCGGCGCTTCCGGCGCGAGGCCCTGCTCGTCTCCAAACTCACGGACGCCCACACCATCACGGTCTTCGACTTCGGCACGTGGGAAGGTCTCATCTACTTCGTGATGGAGTACCTGCGGGGCGAGGACCTGGGGAAACTCCTCGAGCGCGAGCCCCGGCTGCCGCCCGCGCGTGCCCTGGCCATCGCCCACCAGATCTGCTCGAGCCTCGCCGAGGCGCACGCGGCGGGCCTCGTCCATCGGGATCTCAAGCCGGAGAACGTCTTCCTGCTGCGCACGGCGGGCGGGGACGAGTGGGTCAAGGTCCTCGACTTCGGCCTGGCCAAGACCGTGCGCGAGATGCCCGAGCTCATCGACGCCCGCGGTGAGCCCGCCTTCCAGACGGCCCATGGCGCACTCCTTGGCACGCCCTACTTCATGGCGCCGGAGCAGGTGCGCGGGGATGCCGTCGACGGCCGGACCGACCTCTACGCCCTCGGCGCGCTCATCTACCGCATGATCTCCGGGGACTTTCCCCACACCGGGCGCACGCCGCTGCAGGTCCTGGAGTCGCACCTGAGCGGCATCGTCAAACCGTTGACGGAGTCCGCCCCAGGGGCGCGCCTGCCCGAGGGCTGCGACGCGCTCGTGCGAAAGATGCTCTCTCGCGTGCCCGACGACCGGCCGGCCGACGCCAGTGAGGTCTCGCAGCAGTTGCTGCGCATCTCGCAGCGCGCGCAGCAGTCGCGGCCGGACGCCGAGGCCGAGTGGGCCAGCGCCACCTGGGAGGGCGGGCGGCCCGAGCCTCTGCCCATGCCGGACGGCCCGACGCGCGACGAGGTCGTGGACTTCGAGCGCAGCCTGCGCTGGCGGGCCTGGTCGCGGATGCTGCTCCTGCTGGCCGTGCTGGGCGCGGCGGGCGCCGGGGGCTACTGGGCCTTTCACCACGGGCCCCCGGTCGCGCTGCGCGAGGAGGTCGAGCCCAACGAGGACCCGGCCACCGCGAACCCGCTCACGCCGGGGCTGGAGCTCAAGGGGCACATCGGGCGACGCCTGCGACGCGACACGTCGGACCGCGACGTCTTCGTGGTGACGGGGTTGCCCGCCGGCACGCATCTGGAGGGTCAGCTCGGCCCCGTGCCCGGCCTCGACCTGGTGCTCGAAGGCTACGACCGCGAGGGCAAGCTGCTCTTCAAGATCAACGATCACGGCAAGGACGAGGGCGAGCGCCTGTCGCCCACGGCGCCCACCGCCGATCCGCTGTATCTGGTCGTGCGCGAGGTCTGGGTGCAGGGCGAGGCCCCCCTGGAAAACTCGACGGACGCCTACACCCTGCGAGTGGATCGCGCCCCGCGCTGAAGGCGAAGCATGGACGCCCGCTTCGACCTCTGGCTGCACGGCGCGTCCGTGGGGGACGCGCGGGCGCTCGGCCCGCTGCTGGCGCGCCTCCGGGGTCTGACCCCTGCGCCGAGCGTCGGAATGACGGTGGGTCGCGCAGCCGGCCGCGAGGCCGCGACGCGCTGGTACCCGGACGTGCCCGTCCTGGCGCCGCCGCTCCCGTTCGGCCTCACCGGCGGGCGATTCCTGCGCCGACGCGGCGTACGCCTGCAGGTGCTGGAGTACCTGGAGCTCTGGCCCGGCTGGGTGCGCGCTTGCGCCCGGGCCGGCGTACCGGTGGTCGTGGTCGACGGTCGCGTCAGCCACCGCTCCTTGCGGGTGCGGGCGCTGCTCCGCGCCACCGCGGCCCGCGTCGACCTCTTCTGCGCCCAGACCCCCGAGGACGCCGAGGCCGCCGTGACCCTCGGCGTGCCCCGCGACCGCGTGCACGTCACCGGCAACGGCAAACACGACCGCGTCTTCGACCCGCCGGCGCCCTCGGCCGAGCTTCGAGCCGCCGTCGGCGCCGTCGACCTGGTCGTCGGCAGCCTGAACCCCCGCGAGGAGCGCGCGGCCGTCGCCGCATTCGCCGCATTTCCCGGCCGCATTCTGTGGGCGCCACGTTATCCGGCGCGGGCCGCGGGGCTGTGTCGTCGGGCACGGGCAGCCGGGGTCGACTGCGCGCTCCGCACGCGCGGCGGGGCGGGCGCGCGCTGGATCGTCCTCGACACGATCGGCGAGCTCGCGGCCGCCTGGGCCCTCGGTCGGGTGGCCTTGGCCGGGGGCACCTTCTGCCGCCGCGAGGGCCAGAACCTGGTCGAAGCGGCCGCCCACGGGCTGCCCGTCGTCCACGGTCCGCGCGTCGCCAACGTCGCCCCCGAGGCGCGCGCGCTCGCCGGCCGCGGGGCGTTTGCCGTCGACGACCTGGCCGGCGCCGCGGACCGCGTCCGCGCCCTGCTCGAGGGGCGGCTCCCGGCTCCGGACCCGCGCCCGGCGCTGGCGACCCTCCGTGGGGCAGCCGACCGACAGGTCGACTTGATGCGACCCATCTTGGAAGCGGTGGCGGACCGTTGATAGAGTGCCGCCGACCGCGCGGGACCCGGCGTCCGAAACCCGCGGGTCGGCGCGCGCGCAGACCTCGGACGAGACCGGATGGACCGATGATCGCGGTGCAGCGTTCGAACGCGAGGCGGCGGCGCGTGCCCGAGCGCGCCGCCCGGCGTGCGCTCGGCGCCGTCGGCCTCTGTCTCCTGAGTCTGCAGAGCGCGACGGCCGCCGGCGTCGCGGTGGGTCACATCGGAACCCGGACGGGTGAGGCCATCGAGCCGACATGGCACGCCGCGTTCCGGCAAGGGGCCGAGGAGACGGGGGCGAGGCCCACGCCGCCGTCGCCCCCCGCGGACGACTCGCCCGCCGCGCAGGCCCTCCAGAAGGGCGAGGACGAGTACCTCAAGGCGCACCTGCGCACCGCCGAGAAGCTACTGGCCCAGGCCGCGGATGGTTTTCTGGGCAAACCCGCGGACCTGCGCGCCGAGCCGGCCGCCCGCGCGCTGATTCTGCTCGCCGAGGTCCAGCTGGCCAACGGCCGCGCGGCCGCCGCGGAGAAGACGCTCGAGCGCGGCATCCTGCAGTTGCCCGACTTCCCCGGCCCGACCGGCGCGCTCCCGCCGGAGGTCGCCGCGCTCGTCGCGCGCATCCTGCCGCGTACGCAGGCGCAGCTCACGGGCCGGCTCGAGGTCACGGCCGATGTGCCCGGTGTCACGGTGACGCTCGGCGAGCGCCGCCTGGGCGAGGCCCCCCTGCAGCGCGGGGGCCTGCCGCCGCGCGCGCTCCCCGTGCGCCTCTCCATGCCCGGGGAGCCGCCGATCGAGCGCGTCGTCGATCTCGGCGCCGGGCCCGCGGTGCTGCACTGGGCCTCGTCCGAGGCCCGCCGCGCCGCCCTCGCCGAGGCCGCCGTCCGGGGGGACGAGGCCGGCCTGCTGGCCGCGGGCGCCGAACTCGAGGCCGCCACGGGTGCCGGGTCGAGCTGCGTCGCGCTGCTCGAGGACGAGGGCCACGCGCTCGTCGTCCGTTTTTCGGGCAAGGGCGGCCGCATCCTGTCAGGCCACCGCGCGCCCCCGCCGGACGCGCCGGGCGGCTGGCGCGTGCTCGGGCGATTCTGCGGTTCCGAGGCCCCCGGCAACCTGGACGCCGCGGCAACGGCCCGCCGCCTGCGGCCCGCACCGGAGACCGTGGCCGACGCCGCCGAGACCTCGCCCCGGACCTGGGTCGCGCTCTCGCTGCTCGGCGCGGGCGTGGTCGCCGCCGGGGCGGGGGGCTACTTCGCCTGGCAGGCCGTGGACGCCAACGATCGCTACGACGCCGCCCGCTCACCCGCCGCTGCGGACGCCGCCGCGAACGACGCGCGCTCCCGGGCGCTCTCCGCAGACGTCGGCTTCGGCGTCGGCGCAGCCCTCGCCATCGCGGCCGGGGTGCTCTACCTGACCGATCCGGGCGCCGGTCCCGACGACGGCGGCGCCCCGGAAGTTCAGCCCGCCCCGAATTCTGCGGTGCAACCGTAGGAAACTCATGGGTTGACCCTCGAAATGACGGTGTGCTAGTTGTGCAACCGTTCCGCGGCCGGGATTGGCCGTGATGTATCCGCGACGAGATGCGCTGCGAACTTCCGTGACGGGGTCCTCAACTTGAAGCAGGGCGTGCAGGAGGCGTGCTTGGAGCCGGCCGAGCCCGAGGAATCGGGTGATGCCGGTCCGCCGGAGTCCCGCCGGAAGGAACGCCGGGTAGACCGTCGCAAGCCCGGCAAGAAGGGTCGGCGGCGCTCTCGCACCATCGCCACGAAGCGCCTCACCAAAGAGGAGCTCGCGCTGGCCGAGGAGCTGCGGTCCGTCGAGTACGAGCGCCCCAAGACGCGCTCGGAGTGCTCCAGCGGCGTGCGGCCTTGCCCCTACGTCTCCTGCAAGCATCACCTCTACCTGGATGTGAATCCGGAGACGGGCTCCATCAAGCTGAACTTCCCCGACCTCGATGTCTGGGAGATGCAGGAGACCTGCGCGCTGGATGTCGCCGATCGCGGCGGCATCACGCTCGAAGAGGTCGGCGAGATCCTCAACCTGACCCGCGAACGCATCCGCCAGGTCGAGGTCAAGGGCCTCGAGAAACTGCGCGAGACCGCATCGAAGCTCGGTCTCCAGGACTTCCTGGCCTTCATCGAGCAGAACATCTCCATCGACTGACGCAGCCCGTGAGCGCGGGCTGCAGTGGGATACCCGCCCCATGCAGACCCAACGGCGCCGCGCACTCCTCTCCGTCTCCGACAAGACCGGCCTCGTCGACTTCGCCCACGGGCTGTTGACCCTGGGTTTCGAGTTGCTGAGCACCGGCGGCACCGCCACTGCGCTGCGTGCGGCCGGTCTCGCCGTCACCTCCGTGTCGGACGTCACCGGGTTCCCCGAGATCATGGGCGGTCGGGTCAAGACGCTCCACCCCCGGGTGCACGGCGGCCTGCTCGGGCGCTGGGATGTCCCCGAGGACGTCGCCGCGGCGCGGGAGAACGGCATCGAGCCCATCGAGTTGCTCTGTGTCAACCTGTACCCGTTCCGCGAGACCATCGCCCGGGCGGGCGTGACCTTGCCCGAGGCCGTCGAACAGATCGACATCGGCGGGCCGGCGATGGTGCGGGCGGCGGCGAAGAACCACGACCACACGCTGGTCGTCGTCTCCCCGACGGACTACGCGGGCGTGCTGGCCGCGCTGCAGGCGGGCGCGCCGGACGCGACCTTCCGCCGCACGCTCGCGGCGCGGGCGTTCACGCACACCGCCGCCTACGACGCCGCCATCGCCGAGTACCTGACCGGCGAGCTTTTGCCCGAGACGCTGGTGGTGCCCGCCCGGCGCGTCCAGGCGCTCCGTTACGGCGAGAACCCGCACCAGACGGCCGCGTTCTACGAGGTCGCGACGCCCACGGCGGCGCCCTCGCTGGCGCGCGCGCAGCAACTCCAGGGCAAGGAGCTCAGCTACAACAACATCCTCGACCTGGACGCCGCGCTCGGCGTGGCCCTGGACCTGCGGGGCGTCGGGGCCGTGGTGGTCAAGCACACGAACCCCTGCGGCGCGGCCGAGGCGCTGCCCGGCGAGGGCCTGGTGGATGTCTACCTGCGCGCTCGGGCGACGGATCCCACCAGCGCTTTCGGCGGCATCGTCGGACTGAACCGCGAAGTGGACGCCGCGACGGCGGAGCGCCTCGCCGAGACGTTCCTCGAGGCGATCATCGCCCCGGCTTACTCCGCCGCGGCCCTGGAGATCCTGGGCAAAAAGAAGAACGTCCGCCTGATGGCGCTCTCGCCGTGGCCGGAGCCCGCGGCCGTCCTCGAGCTGCGCAGCGTGTCGGGCGGCCTGCTCGCGCAGACCCGGGATGCGCTTCCGGACGACCTGGAGAACGCCCGCGTGGCGACGCGCCGCACGCCGACGCCCGACGAGCGCGCCGGTCTGGACCTGGCGTGGCGGGTGGCCCGGCACGTCAAGTCGAACGCCATCGTCTACGCGCGGCCAGGGCAGATCCTGGCCGTCGGCGCCGGGCAGATGAGCCGGCTGGACTCGGCCCGCGTGGCGGCGTCGAAGGCCAAGGAGTTCGGGCACGACCTGCGCGGCTCCTCGGTCGCCAGCGACGCCTTCTTCCCGTTTGCGGACGGACTGCTCGTCTGCGCGGAGGCCGGCGCCGTCGCGTTCATCCAGCCCGGTGGCAGCGTGCGCGACGACGAGGTCATCGCCGCGGCGGACGCCCGGGACATCGCGATGCTCTTCACCGGCCATCGCCACTTCAAACACTGAGCACACCCATGAAGGTCCTCGTCGTGGGGGGCGGCGGGCGCGAGCACGCGCTCGTGCGCCGAATCGCCGCCTCGCCGCTGGTCGACGCCGTGCATGCTGCGCCGGGCAACCCGGGCATCGCCGCCGAGCCCAAGGCCCGCTGCCACCCGATCGGCGTGGACGCGCTCGACGCGCTCGTCGCCCTCGCGCGCGACCTGGAGATCGACCTCACGGTCGTCGGGCCGGAGGCGCCGCTGGTCGCCGGCCTCGTCGACCGCTTCGTGGCCGCGGGCCTGCCGATCCTGGGTCCCACGGCTGCCGCGGCGGCGCTCGAGGGCAGCAAGGCCTTCGCGAAAGAGGTCATGCTCGCGGCGGGTGTCCCCACGGCCGAGGCGCAGGTCTTCACCGCGCTGGCGCCCGCGCTCGCGGCCCTCGCCGCGTGGCCGGAGCCGCAGGTCGTCGTCAAGGCGGACGGCCTGGCCGCGGGCAAGGGGGTCGTCGTGGCATCGGATCACGCCGAGGCCGAGGCGGCGCTGCGGGGCCTCTTCGAGGGTCGCCTGGGAGACGCCGGCGCGCGCGTGCTGCTGGAACGTTTCCTCGTGGGGGACGAGGTCAGCGTGATCGGTCTGTGCGACGGCGAGCGCGCCGTTTTGCTGCCCGCCGCACAGGACCACAAGCGCATCGGTGAAGGAGACACAGGCCCGAACACGGGCGGCATGGGCACCTACGCCCCCGCGCCCGTGCTGGACGCCGTGGGCCTCGCCGAGGTCCAGCGCCGCGTCTTCGAGCCCGTGCTCGCCGAGATGTCGCGCCGCGGCACCCCGTTCCGCGGGTTCCTGTTCGCCGGCCTGATGGTCGGCCCCGCCGGCTTGCAGGTGCTCGAGTTCAACACGCGCCTCGGCGACCCGGAGACGCAGGTCATGCTGGCGCTGCTCGCCGAGGACCCCGTGCCGGCGTTCCGTGCCGCCGCGACCGGTTCGCTCGGCGCGACGACGCTCGCCGCGCTGCCGAGTACTCACGCCGCCTGCGTGGTCATGGCCGCGCAGGGTTACCCCGACGCCCCGCGCAAAGGGGACACGCTGACGCTCCCCGAGGACCCGGGCGGCGCGGTCATTCTGCACGCGGGCACCCGACGGGACGCCGACGGTACACTGCGGACGGACGGGGGCCGCGTGCTCGGCGTGACGGCGACCGGCGAGACGCTCGAGGCCGCGCTGGCGACCTGTTACGCGACCTGCGCCCGCGTCCGCTTCGACGGTCGGCAGTACCGGCGCGACATCGGTCACCGGGCCCTGGGCGGCCGTGCGGTGGGCTCGACGCCTCCATGAGCCGGCGCCCGGGGGCCGCGCGCCCCCTCGTCGAGCTCTCGGCCCTCACCCTGATGGCCGCGGCCCTGCTGGGCGGGCTGCTCGTGGCGGGGCAGGCCGCGCGCCTCGCGCCGCTCCTCCGGGGCGCGCCGCTCTCGACCTGGGCGCGGCTGGCCGGGTTCGGTCTGCTGGGGCTGGGCGAGGTGCTGGTCCCCGTCGCCGGCATGCTCGGCGCGGGGCTCGCGTTCGGCCGGTGGCGCGCCGAGGGGCACCTGACCGCGCTCTTCAGCCTGGGTCAGCGGCCCGCCCGCGTGCTCGCACCCGTCGTGGTGCTCGGCGTGGCCCTCGCCGGTTTGACGAGCGCGCTCTCGCACGCGTGGGGACCACGTGCCCTGGCGGCGCTCGCCGCGGACGTGACCGCGTCGGCCGCGGATCTCCCCTGGCGGGGCGGCCTGGCGCTCGCGGGGGAGAGCGGCGTGCTGCGCGGGGTGACCACCCCCGACGGACACCGCGGCGAGCTGTGGGCCGTCCTGGGCGCGGGCCCCGAGACCCCCCCGACGTTGTTGCGGGCTGGCAGCGCCGGGCTCGATGCGGAGGGTCGCCTGACGCTGCGCGAGGTCCATCTCTGGGCACCCGGCGTGCGCGCGGTGCTCGGCGAGGTCGACCTGTCCGGCGAGGCGCCCTTGCGGCTCCCCGGCGCGTTGAGAGCGCCGAACACCGTCGAGAGCGCGGCGCTCGACCCGGCCGACGCGACAGCGCAGTGGAGCCTGCACCGCCGGTACTGCCTCGCCGCGCTCGCGCCGCTGCTCGCCGTGCTCGGGGCGCTGCTCGGGGGGGCGCTCGGTCGGATGCCGGCGCTGCTCGGCGGCGCCGCGGCCATGGGGCTGGCCTACTGGGGCCTGCGCCTGGGGTCCCTCGGGCTCCGAAGCGGTGAGCTCGCCCCGGCGGCGGCGGGGTGGCTGCCCCTGGCCTTCCTGCTGCCCGGCGTGGCCCTCAGCGCGGCGGCGACGTGGCGTCGGTGGCGGGCTTGAGCGCGCGCTCGAAGCGCTGGCGGCGCTCGCCGTAGAGCGTGGCGCGCTCCGGGCCGAGGCGCTGGGCCTCGCCGATGGCCTGCAGCGCCCCCGCCACGTCGCCCGCGCGGAAGCGCAGCTCGGCCAGCGTGTCCCACGCGGCGTCGGACTCGGCGTCAATCTCCACGGCACGCTGCGCGAGGGCCAGGGCCTCGGTCAGGCGGCTGGGCGTGTCGCGCAGCAGCCACGCGAGATTGTTCATGGCCCGAGCAAAGTCCGCGTCGGCGGCCAGCGCCGCACGGTAGGCCCGCTCGGCGCGTGCGGGCTCCCCGGCGCGCCCGGCCAGGTCGCCCAGCGTCGTCTGCACGCCGGCGTCCGCCCGGTGGGGGGCCGTCGCCGCGTCCACCTCCGACCAGGAGACGGGCATGCCGGACACCGCCAGGGCGTCCAGGAACAGCCGGACGATCTCCGAAGAGTCACCGTGGGACGCGACGCCCGCCCGAAGGGTCTCGAGGGCGTCCGCCAGGCGGCCCCGCCCGAGCTGCGCGCGCGCCCGCAACACGACCAGGCGGCCGTCCCCCGGGCGCTCCGCGGCCAGGGCGCCGAAGAACGTCACCGCGTCGAAGCCGGGGCCCGGTTTCATCACCAGGTCGCGGTCCAGCTTGCCCTTCAGCGCCTCCATCGTCTCCAGCCAGCGCGCGCGGTCGCCCGCGTCGCGGGGCAGGCCGGAGAAGGTCAGGGCGACGGAGATGGTCGTTTCGCCGTCGCCGCGCCGCTCGTCGACGCGGAGGTCGGCGAACGGTGTCCGGTGGCGAATCCTCAACGGCGGCCAGGAGAACGCGGTGAGTCCCCCCGGCGGCCGCAGCCGAAACGCACGCTCCACACGCCGGCCGCCGAGTTGACCGCCGTTCGAGCCCGCCAGCACCGGCGCCACGAGCGAGTCGAGATCCATGCGCACCACCAGCGCCCCGTCGGTCCGCAGGCCGACCAGGTCCCGCGTCGCCAACGTGCCCGTGAGCACCAGCGGCCCCGCGGTGTCGTTCAGCCCCGACCAGGTGATCTCGTCCGGTCGATGGGCGCCGCCCAGGAACAGACCCGGTGAGCGCAGCAGGGCGCGGCGCTCCGGGTCGCTCAGGGTGACCAGGCGCCCGCGCACCTCGGCGGCGACGTCCCCCCAGGCCGTCACGGCGCGCTTCAGCGTGCCACCGCCCGTGGTCGTCAGGTCCAGGCTCAGCGACTCGACGAGCCGGCTCCGGCGCGGGTCGCCGTCCGGAATCCGCAGCACGCGGCCGCCGCGATCATCCACCACGAGCGCCGTTCGGCCCCGCAGCACGCCGGGGACGGCGTCGACCGTCCCGAGGCGGGCCGTGGCGTCCAGCCAGAAGTCGCCGTCCGGATCGGGCACATACAACAACACGTGGGTGAACTGCGCCGGCGTCGGGTGGTCCTCGCCGAAGATGCCCGGCCCCTCGGGGCGCACGAGCGCAGCCCAGGCCGGGATGCCCTCGGCGCGCAGGAGCGCCGCCAGCAGGGCGGTCACGTCCTTGCAGTCGCCCTGGCCCCGCTCGAGCGTCTGCGTGGCCGGCCACGGGCGGAACGCCCCGATGCCGAGCTCGTCGCCCAGGTAGTCCGTGGTCGACTCGACGAGCCCGTACAGCGCGGCGACGCGCGCGCGACGCGACTTCAGCCCGACGGTCGCGCGGCGGGCGGCGGCGGCGATCGTCGGGGTGATCTCGGTCTGCGGCTCGAAGAGCGCGCTGAACCATCGACTCACGCCCGACCAGTCCGAGACGCTCGCCACGGACACGTGCGCCACCGGGGCGTCCTCGCTCTCCAGCGCCGTCGGCGGCAGGTGCGTCTTCACCCAGGCGAGCCGGCGACGGCCCTCCGCCCGCGTCTCCACGGGCTCGCCCATGCCCGGCGCCTCGGCACGGAATCGGGCGTCCTCGGGCACGTCGAGCACGTAGCTCGCGCGCACCGTCGGGTCCACGTTGGACATCACGTACCGGTCCCACCAAGCGCCCAGGTCGTCGGGGTGGGGCAGGGGCACCTCGACCTCGTAGTCGATGATCGCGCCGGGCTCCAGCGCGTCGAACCGCAGCACCTGCTCGCGCGCGTCGCCGCGCAGGGGGCCGCTCTCGTTCGGATCCCGGACGGGCATCGCGTCCGCGGTGAGCGGCCGGACCTCGCCGTCCGGCGTCAGCAGGCGCGCCCGGCGCACGACCGCCGGTCGGTGCACGTTGAACGAGACGATGATCTCCCGGTACCGCTCGATGCCCTCGGCGCGTTGCAAGAGCACGCTCCGACGATGCAGGACGCGCGCGACGCGGCCGGCCTCCACGCGGACCTCGCGCTCGTCGCGCAGGACGGTGGCCAGCACGTCGCCCGTCGCCGGCGCCACTTGCGCGGCCAGGGCGGCGAGCGCGGCGTCGGCGCGCGCCGCCGGCCACTCCGAGGCCAGCGACAGGCGCGATTCGGCGTCCGGGTGCCCCGAGAGCACCCCCTCGAGGAGCTCCCGGGCCCGAGGGTCGAAGGGGTCACGCGCCAGCCGGCGGCTCAACTCCGACTCCGCGCAGGCCAGGTCGCCGATGCGCAGGCAGTGCATCGCGAACGCCATGCGCAGCGGCACGTTCCCGGGATCGGCCTCGACGGCCTGCGCGAACAGGTCCCGCGCCGCCTCCGTGCCCCCGTGCTCGGCGACCGCGCGCGCCAGCATCGGCAGCACCAATCGGGGCTCGGCGCCCAGGCTGGCCGCGCGCTGGAGCGATTGCGCGGCCTCGGGCAGATCGACGGCGGCCTCGGCCTCGCCCAGCGCGAGCCAGGCGCGTGCATCCTCGGGCCGCTGCGCCGCCCATGGTCGCAGAATCCGCACGACGTCCTTCGGCGACTCGCGCACGCGATACGCCAGCGCCAGGTGCATTCTCGGCGACTCGGCCTCCGGGAACGCCTGCACCGCGGCCTCCCACGCCGCCATCGCGTCGTCGATCCTGCCGGCGGCCAGCAGCGTTCGCGCCCGCCCGTCCGCGAGGGCGGGATCGTTCGGACTCCTGACCATCGCCGCGTCCCACGCCTCCAGCGCCGCGGCCTGATCGCCCGCACCCTCGAGCGCCTCGGCCAGCGCGGCCAGGACCTCGACGGAGGCGGGGAACCGCAGGCGTGCCTCGCGGAGCACCCCGACCGCACGCTCGAATCGCCGCTTCGCCCGGTGCGCCTGGGCGTTGCCCACCCAAAGGGCGGCGTCGCCCGGTGAGGCCGCCAGCGCGGCGGACCACTCCGCCTCCGCGCGGTCCTCGAGCCCGACGGCGGCGAGCGCCCGGGCCATTTCGCCGCGGCGCGCGGGACCGTCGGCGCCGGCGTAGAGCGCCTCTCGCAGAGCCAGCGCGTCCGACAGTCGGCCGACGCCGAGCAGGGCCCGTGCCTCGATGGTCATCAGATCCGCGTCCGCGGGCCTGCGGCGGCGGGCCAACTCGACGACGCTCAGCGCCTGGTCGGCCTGGTTCAGGGCGAGCAGCGCTTCGGCGTAGGCGACGTGATCGGCCACGCTCGCTTCGTCGCGCCCCGCAAGCCAGAGCAGGTGGGGCAGGGCGTCGCGCTTCTCCGGCGCCAACCGCGCGAGGGCGCGGTGCGGCTCGGGGCTCTCCGGCGCGGCTTGGGCCGCGGCCCGCCAGAGGCGCTGCGCCGTCTGCGGACGTGCCGAGGCCTCGGCCGCACGGGCTTCGGCGAAGGGGTCTGCCGGGGGCGTGTTCGCCGTGGCTTCCGTGTCCGCCGGGGCCAGCGTCGGCGCGGGGAGCGGCCGGGCGCCGCACCCCAAGGCGAGCCACCCGGCCAGCAGCGGGCCGAGCGCGCGCCGAGCACCCGCGCGCAGGCTCAACGGTGCATCCGCCGACGCCCGCGGGCCGAGAGGGCCAGCGCGGCCAGGAACGCGAGCCAGGCGCCCTGTGGGCGGACCACCCCGCGCACGCTGGTGCACCCGCCGCCGCCGGCGTTCTTCGATTGGGCCGCCGTGACCCGGGCGTCGTCGTCGTCGGAGAGCGCAGCGTCGTCCGCGGCAGGGTCCGGTGGACCGGCGTCGCCGCCGGATGCGTCGAGCCGCAGCGCGCCGAGGTCGAAGCTCACCGGCGCCGCGTCCGCGCCCGGGACGCCGGCATCGGCGCCGAGGTCACACATCGCGCCCGCGGCCTGACCGGGGCAGAGTCCCTCACAGGCCAGCGTGGATTCGGCGTCCGCGGCGCAGCCCCACTGCGAGCGCACGTCCGTGAAACGCGCCAGCGCCGGCGTCCAGGTGTCTCCGAAGTCGTCGCTGTAGCCGAGGACCCACGGCCCCATGAAGAACACGTTGGAGCAGCCCCACAGGCGGTTCGTCTCCGGCTGCATCGTCAAGCAACCGAGCAGGGGCACCGTCTCGGGTACGCGGGTCCAGGTCTCGCCGCCGTCGTCGCTGCGCCGGTACTCGTCGAAGCGCGACACCACGAGCGCGCGACCCGCCGTCTCGTCGAACACGAAGCCGCCCGGCGTGTCCGCGAGCGTGAACATCGGCGTCCATGTGGCGCCGGCGTCCTGGCTGCGCATCACCGTGGAGTCGGGGAAACGCTCGATGGTCGCCCAGACCTCGTCCGGCCGCGTCGGGTGCGCGCCCAACAGGCGGAACTCCTCGGGCACCACGTCGAGGGCCGGCGGGCCGAGGGTGATGTCGGTGAAGGTGCGACCCCCGTCGTCGCTGCGCGCGGCACCCCGGGCGTGGGCTACGTAGACCCTGTCCGGCGCGACGTCCGGACGCAGCATGTTGTGCGTGATGCCGTCGAACGCGAGGCCGGCCGCGGTCCACGTCCGACCGCCGTCGGCGCTCCAGAAGACGTCGTTGGGCACGCCGGGCGTCTGCGTGGCCGTGACCACCTCGCCGGGTCGCGACGGATGGGGCCACAGTCCGGTCGGGACGTGTGTCGTGACCGGACCCTCGCAGGGTTCGAAGTTGCACCCGCCGTCGTCACTTCGAAACAGCCCGAAGTTGGTGGAGACCAGCCAGTGCGCGGTGTCCTCGCCGACGAGCACCGCCTGCTGAAAGCCGGCGTTGCGGACGACCGAGTCCTCGCACAGCCAGTTGTATGACCCGCCCGTCGAGGCATAGAGCCCCTGATTGTCCGTCACCGCCCAGAAGTCCCCGGCGAGCTGCGGCGGGAACGAGATCTGGACGATGCGGGGCGTGCCGCCGTGCGCCATCGCGAGCGTCGGGAGCACCCAAAGGAAGACGATGGACGGCAGGGTGCGCTTCTTCACGTTCGGGGCTTCACTTCGTCGGGTATGGCGGGCAGTCTAGCCCATGGAAGCCATGCGAAGCACCGCCCACCGCAGAATCCCGTCGGGCCCCCGGGCTCTCGTCGCCGCCCTCGCCGGCGCCGCCCTGTTGCCCCTGGTGATCGGGTGCGCCGGAATGATGCGCACGGACACGTTCAAGGGCTCGTGCGGGCCGGAGCACGACCGTTGCGTCGCGGCCTGCAAGGAGCTCAAGGACTGGGAAAAGGCGGACACCTGCATCAGCGCCTGCCAGTCGGAGTCACGCCGCTGCGAGCTGCGCCAGCGCCCGGCCGCGGACGACGGCATCGGCACCGATCTCACGCAGCGAAAGGCGGTGACGGACGTCGGGCCGCCCAGGGATCAAGTCGTCGACTTCTCGCCGGGGCGCATCGACTCGTCCGGGATCTCGGTCAACGCGCAGGGCGCCGTGCGGCAGGCGGGGGACGTCTTCGAGCTCATGCCCGGCGGCTCGTTGACCATCGGCTTCACTGCGCCGCCGGACGCGCGCGAGGCGGAGCTCGAGATCGAACACGGCGCCGGCGGGGGCGGGGCGCCGTGTTTCGTCACGGTCACGTTGGCCGAGAAGACGCTCCTCGGGCGCTACTCGGCGCCGCGTCGCAGCCTGGATGGCGTGCTGAAACGCGAGCAGTTCAACCTGACGCCGAACCTGCCACCGCCGGCACGCTCCTCGGACGACAAGGCGCCGCGCCCGATGACGCTCGTCGTCTACAACAACGCCGAGCTGAAGAGCGAGTCGCCGTATTTCGTGCGGCGCATCCGGTTCACGACACGCGAGCTCGCGCCCTGACGCTCAGCGAACGCCGCTGGTGTCGAACGCCGCGGTGACCCACCGCGCCGCGACGGCCTCGGCGGCCGGGTTGCTCAGCGGCGTCCGGGTGCCCATGCGGTCGACGTAGTAGACGACACCGAACCCCTCACGCCGCGCGACGTAGAGGAGGCCGCCAGAGAGCAGGCCCCCCGCCGTCGCGAGCTGCGGCGACCACTCGTCCGCCGGGGCGTTGCCGCCCGCCGTGGTCGGGTAGTCGTCCATCACGAGCCGCTCCGTCAGATCCGTGAGGCTGTTCGGGACGGCGCACGTCGGCAGGCCACCGTACAGCGCGCCCAGGTCGACGCCGACCCGGAAGGGGTCCAGGTGTCCGCGGGGCCCCGCGCCCTTGCCGCCCACGTTGCGAGCGAACGTCAGCGCCTGCAGGTCGAGGCTGAACGCCGGCGTGTGATCGCCCAGGCGCTTCGCCGCAGCGGTCACCGTGCTCTGGTCGTCGAAGCCGAGCTCGCCGTCCGTCACCAGGCAACGGACGTCGGACTCGGCGTCGGCCACCCAGAGCTGCGGCTTGATGAAACAGTCGCCCCCGCTGCAGACCTGGTGCTCGGCCACGTACGCGAAGATCGAAGTGCCGACCGCGGGAAAGACCTCGGCCACCGGCTCGTCGCCCGCGGGGATGGGGAGCAGGTTCGCGAAGTTGCGGGTGCGGTCGTCCCGGTTCGCCTGGTAGACCGTCGCCGGCTGGCCGTCGCAGCTCGCCGAGAACATGATCTGGACCTCGTCCCGCCAGCCGACGCCGCCCCGCGTCGCGTCGCATCCAGGCGGCGACACGGCGTACTCCTCGTGGCGCTTGACGTCGATGAGCCAGACCTCGCCCGGCGCGTCGTCGGCGTCGACGCCGTCGGCGGTGCGATGCCGGATCGCCACGATGTAGCGTTTGTCCGGGCCCACCGCGTGCGCGCCCCAAGCGCCGGCCGTCGCGGTCAGGCGCTGCTTCAGGGTGCCGTCGGCGAGCGCGCTGTACAGGTGCCCCGTCGTCGCATCCCCCGGGCGGAATCGCTCCACGAACGTCAGGTCGCCGCTGACGGCGAGCAGGGTCGGCAGGGGGCCCGGGTCCGCGGTGCCCACGTCCGGCGGCAGATCGGCGGCGTCCGCCGAGGCGCCACCCGCGCCCCCACCGGCGCCGGAACCGCCCCCCCCGGAGCCGGCGTCCGTGGTGTCGCCGCCGTCGCTGCCACCGCCGCTGCAGGCCGCCAGCCAAGGGAAAAGCAAAATGCCGCACAGGCGCTTCATGGCGTCAGAGCCTCCTCGAGATCCTGTCGCGCCGGCAGCGAGGTGCCCGCGCGGTGCTGTGCGTCGATGAGCACGAGCATCCGGGTCAACAAATCCAGGTTGAGAATCCCGTCGGCGGGCACGGCCGCGTCGACGGCGGCGGCGTCCATGCCCTCGAAGTTGAGCCCGCAGAAGCTCAGGCCCAACGAGGCCGATCGGATGGCCGGTCCATGCGTCCGGCACAGCAGCGGGCGCGCCACATACACGTCGCAGCGGCCCTCGGGGTTCAGATACACGCACCTTCGGTCGGCGCGGACCTCCGGGTCGTCGCGCCGCGCGCGCAGCGTCTCCAGGAGGGCCGGGGTCGCCTGCGACAGCCAGAGCCGGATCGCGTCGACCTCGACGGGGAACGCCGTCCGGCGTTGCCGGCAACAGGTGTCGCACCCCTCGGCACAGCGCAGGTAGGGGCCTTGCGCGGCCTGAACGCGGGCGTCGAAGGCGTCGACCCGGGCCACCAGCTCGGCGTAGGCGGGCGGTGGCGTGCGCACGCTCAAGGGGCGGGCGGGGCGTCGGCGAAGATCGTCACGATGTGGGGGCTGCCTTCGGCGTCGCTCTCGATCACGATGGCGCCGAAGTGCTGCGACAGGTCTGCGGGCGAGCGGGTCAGCTCCACCACGACCTCGTGGGTGTCGCCTGGGGCGAGCGTCACGGCGCTGCCGCCCGAGGCGAGCTTGAACTCCGGATCCGAGGCCATGCCCGCGGCGGCGTCCGCCTCCGTGGAGAGCGCGATGCGGCTGATCTGCACCGGCGAACCGCCGGAGTTGGTCAGCGTGAGCGTGGCCTCGCCGGTCGCGCCGGCTTCGGTGTCCGACAGGTCGACGGAGAGCGGATCGAGCGCCAGGGTGCCGGGCACCGTGGAGATGTCGTGCACCAGCGGCACGCGGATGACCTTGTCGCCGATGATGGTGTCCAGGTCCGCGGGTTTGTCGACGGCGTTGTCGGCGTTGGTCGAGATGAAGAGCTCGCCGTCCGTCTGCGCGTTGATGTCGGCAGGGTGGTACAGGACCGCCACGCCCTCGACGACGCCGCCGGCCTGAAGCTGGAAGCTCGTGTTGCCGCCGCCGGCCGTGGAGATGCGGTAGTCCATGCCGGGCTGCCGGATGACCATGTCGTAGACCTCGACGGGCTTCAGGCCGTTGTTCTGGAACCGGAAGTCCACGGCGGCGTCGTACTCGCCGTTCGCCAGCTCGAAGTTGGCGACGACGGGGTCGACGAGCAGGAGGCCCTGCAGCGGCTGCGAGGTGGCCGTGAGCACGAGCGAGGGGAACTCGGCGTCGTTGCTGACCAGGACGATCTGTGCGGAGTCGGCCACGTCGTCCGCCGGGGTGTACTGCAGCGTGAGCGTGTACGTGGTGCTCTCGTCCACGGCCCAGGGCAGCTCGGTCTGGGGCAGGAGGACGAACTCGTCGATCACGGTGCCCGACGCGTCCTTGGCCGGCGGCGTGGTCACGCGCAGCTGAATGTCATTGACCAGCAGGGTCCCGGTGCCCGCGTTGCGGACGATGATGTTCTCCTCGAGCGCGACGCCCGGGGGGGAGTCCGGCGGGAACGAGATGACCGGCGGGTTGGCCTGGATCTTCGGCGTCTCACCCTCGACGCCGAGCTCGACCTCTTTGACTCGATCCTCGACACGCGTCGCGTCGCTCTCGATCACGAGCGTGGCCGTGGGCAGCTCGTCGATCAAGGGTCCCAGGTCCGGATTGCGGTGGAAGACCAGCTTGACCTCCATGAAGTCGCCGTTCTCCATCGACTTGGGGACCTCACTGCGCTCGACGATGAGGAACGTGCAGGTCTCCTCGAGCTCACCGAGGTCGTCGTAGATGGTCTTGCCCAGGACCGTGAGGTCGCAGGGCTCCAGATCACCCTTCAGGTAGACCCGGTCCACCGTCAGCGCCGTGGCGCCGGCGCTGCGGATCTGAACGACCTCGACGTCGCTCTTGTCGCGCCCCTGGATGGGCCGCTTGAAGATGACGTCGGTCTTGTTGATCGAGATGTCGTTGGACTTGCCCTGCCGCAGGCCGCTCTCGCAACCCAGGCTGGCGACGGCCAAGAGAAGGCCCAAGCCGATTCGATGAAACATGCTCATATCCTCGCCGTGACGGCTCACTGATTCTGACGCGGGAAACACTGCGCTTCGTACGAGATGACGATGTGCGCCCCGGGCTGGGGGACGCTGCCTTCATCAAAGGCCACGGAATTGCTCTCCTGGTCAAACGACCAGCCATCGGCCTGCGGGGCGCCGTCCACCTCGACGGTGACGGTGCCCGGCGCGGCCGGCCGAGACAAGAAGAACTGAACCTGCAGACCGAAGGCCTGGTTGCCGATGGTCCGCAGATCGGCGCCGAAGTCGTCGGCGCAGATGCTGTGTACGGTGCCGTTCGTCCGTTCGGCGACCTCGACGTAGCGTCGGCCGGCGTCGGCGGCGCCGTTGTTGCTCATGCAAGCCGCGGCGTTGCCCTGGTCGTCGGCGCCCACGATGGCGTGGGTGTGCATCCGGGCCTCGTTTCGGAAGCCCTTGATGCTCTTGAAGAAGTCCACGTAGAAGTTGACGGTCCCCGGTGACTGGTCCTCCTCGTCGGAGAGGAAGATGATCTCCAGGGCGGCGGTGTCCCGCAGGAAACCGCGGTTGTAGCCGCCGCAGGAGCCCTCGACGCAGGTGTCCGGCGCCATGCACTGGCCGTCGTTCTGGCAGGCCACCCCCGTGTCGAACGCGTTCGGGTCCGTCAGGGCCTTGTGGGCGGCCTCCAGGCCGCGCTCGTCCTGCGCCGAGTCGATGCCCACATCGGCGCTCGACTGGAACTGCGCCTCCGTCTGGGGCGACCGGCGGATGATGCGCGGCGCGCTGACGAGGTGTCCGGCGGTCTCGCCCTCGGACTCGCTGTTGACGACGCCGAGTTGGAAGTCGTTCTGGAACTGGTCGGCGCCGGCGATGAAGTCCGAGATGTTGTTGGCCAGATTCTCCTGCTCCTCGCTCATGGAGCCGGAGTTGTCGATCATGAACAGCACGTCCACCTGCTGTCCGGACCCCTGGTCGAACTCGTCCGTCTGCCGGCGATCGGCGGTCCCCGTGCCCGTCAGCGGCACGTGCAGCTCCGGGTCGTCCGAGGCGTCCGAGGTGAACACGAGGTCGCACTCGTCCGGCCCCAGGTTCCCGGGCTCGTACACCAGCTCGACGTCCGCCGGCCGGTTCCGGGTCACCACGATGCAGCCGTCCATGTTCGCCACGGGACGATTGACGATCACGAACTCGTCGCAATTCGCACCGACGAGCTGAATGTTCGTGATGCAGAGATCGACGAGGCCGGTGTTGTAGACCGTGACCCGCTCCGTCCGGGACGCGCAGTCGCCGGCCGTCACGAGGCCGAAGTCCAGGTGCCCCGGGATGACCTCGATGTTGCTGTCGCCGCCGACGCCGTTCAGGTTGGCCGTGGCCATGGCGGGCTGCATCAGGTAGGGGTTGAAGTAGTTGACCGTCAGCGTGCCGGCCATCGGTCCCCAGGTGAGGGGATGGAACTCGACCGTGACCGGCACACGCTGCCCCGGCCCCACGAGCCGCGGGAGGTGCCCCGTGATGATGAACGGGTTGGCGCCGATGCCGATGAACGCCGTCACCTCGCCCCGCACCTCGCAGTTGCCCGTGCCCACGTTCAGCGCGTCGATGGGACGTGAGCGCGACGTCCCGCGGCTCACGAAGCCGAAGTTCACCGGGCTGCCCAGCAAGCGCAGGTCGCAGGTCGGCGCGCCACCGCCGCGCACCTGCAGCGGCACGGTCACCACGGGGCGGTCCGGTGTGTTGTTCTCGACGAGGAAGTTCGCGTCGGCCACGGCGCCCTCGGCCAGGCCGTCGTTGGAGAACCAGACCTCGACGGTGACGCTGCTCAGCGGCGGCAGGTTGCGCATCTCCGGCTGCCCCTCGGGCCAGCCCCACGCGAAGCCGGGCGCACCCTCGACACGCAGGTCGCCGAGCGTCAGCGGCAGGTCCCCGCAGTTCGTGACCAGCACCGGCTGGTGCACGCTCTGCACCCCCTGCGCCACCACGCCCAGGTTCACGCTCTCCGGGGTCACCTGAATGCAGGGCACGCGCACTCGGCCGTCGATGGGCACCTGGACGACCGGCTCGTCCGGGTCGTTGCTCGAGATCTCGATGACGGCGCGGTGGCGTCCGTCCATGCGGGGGTGGTAGCTCACGCCGATGGTGAACGACTCGTTCTCGCCCAGCACGGCGGGGAAGCTCTCGGGCAGGTCGCTCAGTCGGAACTGCTCGTTCATGCCCTCCTCGGCCAGCGTGAAGGCGACGCTGTCCACGCTGAGCGGCGCCGTGCCCATGTTCGTGACCACCAGGTCGACGACGTCCGAGTCCGCGCCCAGATCGACTGCGCCGAAGCTGATGTTCGGACGGCTCACGTCGATGTCCGGGCTCGGCT
This sequence comes from uncultured Myxococcales bacterium, assembly GCA_903847385.1. Lineage (GTDB taxonomy): Bacteria > Myxococcota_A > Bradymonadia > UBA7976 > UBA1532 > CAINDO01. The sequence goes on along the minus strand of CAINDO010000074.1, from coordinate 14,126 downwards.
CCGTGCCCTTGATGGGCACCAGGATCTGGGGGTAGTCCGGGTTGCTCGTGACGATGACCAGCGTGCCGGTGTCGTCGTCCCGGCCCGTCGGTGTGTAGGTCACCTCGACCACCAACGAGGTGTCGAGCGTGATGTCCGTCCGGATGTCGCCGCCGGCGGTGATCACGAAGTCGGCGCTCGTCGCCGGGTCCAGGTGGATGTCCGTGATGGGCACGGCCACGGCGCCTGCGTTGGTCACCGTCACCGTCTTGGGCACCGAGGTGCCGCCCGGGACGGGCCCGAAGTTCAACTCCGGTGGCAGGACCTGGATCTCGGCCCCGGCCTCCGTCGTGTTGATGGGCACCGCGAGGTTCGGCTGGTCCGGGTCGTTGCTGCGCACGAGCAGCTCACCGGCGTCCGACTCGGCGTCGATGGGGGCGTAGTCGATCTGCACCGTGATCGACTCACGACCGCGCAGCGTCAAGGGCAGCGGGATGTCGTTCTTGGTGAACTCCCGCGGATCGAGCGAGTTGGAGAACTCGATGTGCGTGATGATCAGCTTCGACGACTCGCCGCCGGCGTTGCGCAGCGTGACCGATTTCTGCAGCGACTCCCCGATGGACAGCGTGGTCAGCGTGATGACCTCGGGCGTCGCCTGGATGTCCGGGAACGCGCTGTTCTTGAGTTGGTCTTCTCCGCAGCCGACGAGGCCGAGGAGCAATAGCCAACCGAACCACTTCGTGATCATCCGCATGGGTCGTCTCCAGCCTGCCGGGGCGAGCGCACCATAGCGTCGGCGTGCCTGCATCGACAAGGGCCGGCGCGGCGGGAATGGCCGCTCAGGGGCGGTCGTACTCCGCTTCGGTCAGCACCTGGTCGACCGTGATGATCTCCGGGCAGACCGTGAGGTCCTCACACCACCGCACGCTCGCGACGTGCCAGAGGTCCGCCCGGTGCGAGAGTTCGCGATCGAGCCACTCGCCGAGGAGCTCACCGCGCACGTAAATCCGCAGAGATGCCAGCGAGAGGTGCTCCTGCCGGGGGTCGTCGCCGCCCAGGGCGCTCTCGGCGCGGAAGTACAGCGCGCCCACGTCGTAGGTGACGGCCTCGGGGTGGGCCAGGTTGATGTTCTCCGGGCCGGCGCCGTTGGTGTCGTCGATGTCGAGCGTGGGGTTGTCCGCCGGGTCGAGCTGTGCGCCCCAGTCCGGCGTCTTGTTGGCGAAGTAGCAGTCGAATTGGCCGGCGTCGGAGTTCCAGCCGCCGTTCGCGTCCGGGTGGCGCAGGTGCAGGTCCAGGTCCGTGCCCGTCATGTCCGTCTCGTCCGGGTCGTCCGGGGTCGTCCACACGAGCTGGATGTGCAGGTCCTTGTCCGGCACGGCGCTCAGCGTGACCCGCGCCGAGGCGTTGGGGTCGCAGCTCTCCTGCTCCAGGTCGTCCACGACCACGAGCTCGAACTCGTACTGCCCGGCCAGGTCCACGAAGAAGAACGCCGTCGGTGTCGCCGGGTCGTCCGCCATGCCGCCCTCGGCGGGGCGCAGGGGATCGGTGAACGACTCCACGATCTGCGCCGTGCTGCCCTCGGGACGCGACACGATCGTCCAGTTCCACCGCTGAACCTCGCCGCCCGGGTCCGAAGACGGCGTGCCGTCCAGCGTGATGATGTCCAGGGGCCGCACGTTGTACTCGGCGGCGGTGGCGACGGGCAGGGGACACTGGTTCTCCACGCCGCGGCCGAACAGCACGACCTCAGTCGTGTCGGGGATCGAGTTCGTGTGGAGGATGACCCGGGCGCCATAGACGCGCTCCTCGGTCGGGCGGAAGTCGATGTTCAGCGTCCGAGAGGGCGGCACCTGGTCCGGCGTCAGCGCCGGCAGCGTGAACAGGGCCGACCCCGGCTCGCCGCTGCCGTCGAAGGTGTCGGCGATCTGGAAGGCCGCCGCGTCCGAGCCGGTGATCTCGATCGAGGTCACCTCGAGCGCGGTCCCGCCGCAGCTCTCGATGAGCACGGCGCGGTGGTTGGGCGTGGGCGTGGCCGGATCCATGGAGTCGACCTTCAGCGACGACCCGAAGTCCACGCTCTCGGGTGTGACGCGGATGCACGCCGCTGCGCCGTTGGCCGCGATGGGCACCACGGTGTCCGGCGAGAGGGCGTCGTTGCTGCGGATGTGCAGCTCGCCGCCGTCCGGGCCGGGCGCGCCGGGGGCGTACACGACCTTGAACAGGCGCGTCTCGTCGGCGCCGATCTCGATGGGGGCGTCCGACAGGTCACCGGGTACGGGCTCGCCCTCGGCGAGGATCGTGAAGTCCGTGCTGCCGTTGATGGTCATGCCATCGATGACCAGCCGGCCCACGCCGATGTTGCTCACCTGAAGGTCTTGCTCGGCGCTGTCGCCCGCGTTGACCCGGCCGAAGTCGATGCTGCTCGGGGTCACGACGATCTCGGCGCCCTGATCCTCGCCGCCGATGGGGATCTCGGCGGTGAGCTGCGCGGCGTCGTTCGTCTCGAGCACGACCTTGCCCGTATCCGGGCGCAGGTCTTCATCTGCCGGGGCGTAGAGGACCACGAGCACGATCTGCTCGCCGCCGGCCAACGTGATCCCGCTCGGTGGATCGGACAGCACCCCGTCGGAGCTCCGCGTCTTGAGCGTGAACTCGTCCGCCGTGGAGTTGTCCACGAGCTCGAACGACCGGATGACCAGGTCGCCCTTGCCGGCGTTCGCGACGACGACCTCGTCCTCGGAGGTCTCACCCACGCCCTGGCGGGCGAAGGTGAACGAGTCCGGCTCGATGCTCAGGGTGGGGGTCTGGGCGCTGCGCTGTTCGCCGCAGGCCAGCAGGGCGCCGGCCAGCATCGCCAGGCCGGCTACGTGAACGAACGAGCCACGCATGGGGCCTCCAGGCTGGGGTACGACAGGGGGGGAGAGGATCAGGGGCGCGTGTCGAAGCACTCGAGCGCTTCGGTCGCGATCGCGGCCGGCCACTCGATCGTCGCGACCTGGCAGAAGGCGTCGACCGCAGGCAGCTCGATGTTCTCGGTCGTCAGAGCGAGCGCGCCGTTCAGGAAGACGCGCGTGGTCGCCGTGGAGGCGCCGTAGTCCTGACCGCTGACCCGCTCTCGGCTGGCGTAGTAGTGCACGCCGACGGTGTACGGCGAGCCGAGGTCCGAGGTGTTCTCCGGCTCGTTGAGGTTCACGTTCTCGGGGCCGGCGCCGTTGATGTCGTCGATGTCCAGAACGGGATCGTCCGTGGTGTCCATCAGGACGCCCCAGTCCGGGCTCGGGTTGCCGTAGTAGCAGTCGCCGGGCGCCAGGAACCAGTCGCCGAAGGGGTGGCGCAGGTGGACGTCCACGTCCGTGCCCTGGCGGTCCGTCTGGTCCGGGTCCTCGGGCGTCGTCCACACCACCTGAACGTGGATGGCCTCCTCGGGCTTGGCGATGATCGTCACGATGGCCGAGGTCTCGCAGGTCTCGGAGCTGAGGCCGAGGTTGTCCACGACGCGCAGCTCGGCGGTGTAGGTGCCGGCGAGGTCGACGAAGAAAACGGCCGGCGGGGTCGTCGTGTCGTCGGGCACGCCGTTCGTCGGGTCGCCCGGGTCGAGGCTCTCACGGGGCTGCGAGGTCGAGCCCTCGGGGCGCTCGGTGATGACCCACTCGTAGGTCACGGGGCGGTTGTCCGGGCCGTCCGGGTCGACCGAGGCGCTGCCGTCGAGCACGATGACCTCGAGGGGCGGCACGTAGAACTCCTCGGGGTTGGTGCGGCCCTGCGGGCAGGCGTTAAGCACGCCGCGGCCGAGCAGCGACACGGTCTTGATCGGCGACGAGGGGTCGTTCGTGTGGATGAGCATCTTGCCGTGGTAGACGCGCTCCTCGCGGGGCGTGAAGCCGACGCGGATCTCGCGGGACGGCGGGGCCTGCTCGGGCGTCGCCGCGGGCAGGATGGCCGGGAACGCGGGCAGGGATGCGGCGTCGATGGCGAAGGCGGCGTCGCTGGCAGGGTCGAGCTCGATGCGGGTGATCTCAAGCGGGCCACCGCCGCAGCTCTCGATCTGCACGGGGCGGCTGTCGTCGCGGTTCACGAGGCTGGCCGGGAACTCCACGGCCGCCGGCACCACGTTGATGCAGGGCGTCGCGCCGTTGGCGGTCAGCGAAACGGTCACGGCCGGCTGAAGGGGGTCGTTGCTCTCGATGACGAGCTGCGCGGCGTCCGGGCCCTGCGTGGCCGGGTTGTACTCGACGCGGATCACGAAGCTCTTGTCCGGACCGAGGCCGGGCTCTTCGTCGGCGTCCGGGTCGTCGAGCAGGCCGGCGTTGTCGGCGCGGCGCGGGTCGCGGCCATCGATCGTGGGCACGAACTCCTGGGAGCCGCTGAGCGTGATCTTCAGGTCCTCGAGCGCGAGCTGACCGATGTTGCTCACCGTGACGTCCACGAACGGCACGGGGTCGTCGGAGCCGGCCGGGATGGGCGTGACGCGACCGAAGTCGTACGCACCCGGGCTGACCGAGATCTCCGGCGCCACGGCGGCCGTGCCGATCGGGATCTCGAACGTGCCCTTGTCGGCGACGTTCGTCGTCAGCGTGATCTGGCCGTTGTCCGGCGTGTCGTCCGACGGGACGTAGTTCACGAAGAGGTAGAACTCGGTGCGCGGCGCCACCTCGAAGGGGAACTCGAACCGGTTCTCGCCCGTCTGCGTGATGCCGACGAACGCGGTCTCCGCGTCGGGCTCACGATTCCAGTAGAGCTGATAGTCCTCGGTGTCCCCGAGGTTCATCGTGATGTTGGTGATGACGAGGGTGCCATCGCCGCTGTTCTGCACCTTCACCATCTCATCGACGCTGTCGCCGATGTTGACCTTGCCGAAGCTCACGCTCGACGGGGTCGCAACGATGTCGGGCGAGCCGCCGCCGCTGAATTTGTCGTCGCACCCCAGCAGCGAGCCCGTGGCAAAGGCCAAGGCGAGCGCCACCGCAGGCAAGGGCTGCGGCTTGAAACCGAACCAGTTCGTCATCGAATGCACTCCTCGGATTTCCCCGTTTCCGAATGGGACAAGCTTCGGACAAGCGTCCCCCGGCCACCAACCTCATCATTCGGGCGGGGGATGATGCAACACAGTGCAACTTTTTTCACTGCGGGACAACCACTCACCGCGTTTGAATGGCGATCGGGGCCTCCCGCCCCGTGCCGACGCGTCTCCCCGCCCTCACCCTCCGCCGACCCGGTCCAGACGGCCCCAAGTCCGCGAATCAGGCCGGGTTCCAACGTTGACACCCGGGGGCGCCCATGTTAGCAAACCGCGTCCAATCGGCCGTCCGGCTGCCTCCTGCGCCCTCGTGGTGCCGGGGAACCGGGGCCGCATGCTGCGAAGGGGAATGGTCCGGATGCCCGTTCGTGTCCCACTGAAAAGCAAAGCCGTCCTCGCATTGATTGCGGGATACGCAGCGGCCTGCGACTCCACCGTCAACCTCGACTACCAGCCCAGGTACTTCGATCAGCTCCTCGCGTCGGGCATGTGCCGCGCGCCGGAGTCGACGGATTACGGCCAGGTCGACCTCTCCCTGCAGATCCTGAGCTACACGCGCGACGGCACCGTCTCGCTGCTGCCGGACGACGCGGTGAACCTGTCCGGCGTGCCGCGGCAGGTCTCCGACATCCTGCGGGCGAGCGACTTCACGTTCTCGCTGTCGTCGGATTGCGACCAGAGCATCGAGGCCGCAGTGTTCCAGGCCTGCGCCGAACCTTCGGAGCAGCCCGGTGACCAGACGGGCATCTCGCTGCTCGCGCAGGACCTGCGCTACGAGACGCCGGGTGGCCCCACGCGGACCTCGGACGACCGCCTCGTGGTCCTCCTGCTCGACAACTCGGGCAGCCTCAAGGGGCAGCCCGATCCGCTGTCGCCCGTCGACAAGGCCAAGGCGTCGGACCCGCGGGACGAGCGCATCACCTTCCTGAAGAACCTGGTGCGCCTGCCGTACATCGACAGCGACACCTACTTCTCGCTGGTGTGGTTCGACCAGCGGCAGCCGCACATCACGCCCGAGTTCGCCACCCCGACGCGCAACCGCGACGTGATGGTCTGCCCGGCGGGCTCGGACGGCGCCACGTGCCAGGCCGACAAGGAGATGGACGGCCTGAGCAAGCTCGAGCGCGGCGAGACCGGCGCGACGCCCCTCGCGGATGCCCTCGACCAGACCTACAAGATCGTCATCAACGGCGACAAGACCAAGGACCTCAACCCCGTCGTCGTCCTGTTTACGGACGGCGTCGAGAGCGGTGACTCGTCGGGCTCCGGCAAGACCGTCACCGAGGTCACGCAGAGCTACGCGAACCACACGTACGGCGGCGAGAAGACCCCCGTGCCGGTCATTGTCGTGCACCTGCAGCCCACGGTCGCCTCGGGTTTCCCCCGCGGTCGCGACCAGGCCCTCTACGAGCTCGCCTGCGCCACGGGCGGCGAGTACATCTTCATCGAGCGCGCGGACGAGTTCACCACGAGCGACACGCTCGAGCCCCTCGTCGCGAACCGACTTTCGGGCGCCTGGAAGCTCCGCGTCAGCAGCACGGACACGATCGGCATCGATCCCGGTGCGTACCTGCTGTCGTCCGATCTCTCGCTCACTCTGAGCGCGAAGACCGTCACCACCCCACTCAAGCGCAACAAGGACCAGGCGGCGGACGACACGCGCCTCTGGTTCGTCAAATGAAAACCGGCCAGGGGAGTTCGAGCGAGATGTACGGCATGTCCAAGGACCCGTTGCTTTTTGCCACCATCGCCGCCTTCCTGTGCGTCGGCACCGCCCACGCCCAGGATACCGGTACCGCCGCGGCGCCGGCCCCCGAGGGGGCGCCCGCCGCCGACGCTGCGTCGGCCGATCCCGCCGGTCAGATGACCGAGGCCTCCGCCACGGCCGCCGAGAAGGACCTCGAAGCGGACCTGAGCCTCTTCTGGGGCAAGCGCCGTGAGGTCTCCGTCGTCCAGAAGCGCCTCGTCGAGAAGGACGGCCGCTTCGAGGCCACCGCCTTCTTCGGCACGATCCCGAACGACGACTTCATCGTCTACTTCCCGGTCGGTCTGCGCCTCGGCTACCACATCTCCGAGCAGTTCGCCGTCGAGTACTCGGGCGCGTACGCCATTCAGAAGCCCTCGGGCCTGACCGGCTACCTCGAGGACGAGCTCGGCCTGAAGACCGCCCAGATCCAGCAGAAGATGAACCACTACCACACGGTGGACTTCCTCTGGGCGCCCTTCTACGGGAAGATCAGCCTCCTCGGCACCAAGCTGACCCACTTCGAGACCTACGTGGGTCTCGGTGGCGGCTTCGTCTTCACGGAGACCAAGACCGAGACGAACCCGCAGCCCCAGTCCAAGCAGGGGCCTGCCGGCAACGCGCTCCTCGGCTTCCGCTGGTTCATCAATGACTACGTGAACATCCGCACCGACTACCGGCACTTCTTCTTCGAGAAGTTCCGCGGCGGTGTCTCGATCCCGGCGGAGTTCTCCCTCGGCGTCGGCGTGATGTTTCCCTGAGGAGGCGTTCGATGCGGCAACGGAATTCCACCCGCGCCGGACGCTTGCGAGCGACGGCGCTTTCATTCCTGATCACCTCGCTGGCCGCCGGGCCTGCGCTGGCCATCACGGTCGACAACGTGATCCAGATGCACAAGTCCGGTCTGCCGGGGAACGTGATCGTGCAGACGATCGAGGGTACGCACTCGACGTTCAATCTCACCGTCCAGGACATGAAGACCCTGGAGGCCGCCGGCGTGCCCAAGGACGTCATCGAAGCGATGATGAAGTCCACGGGCAGCGCCGCGCCTGCGCCGGCCCCCGAGCCCGCGCCGGAGCCGGCCGCCGAGCCGGGCCAGAAGGACGACCTGCAGCGCCTGCGCGAGCAGGAGGACAAGGACCGCGAGGCCATCGAGGAAGAAGCCCGGATCCGTGAGGCATCGCGTCGCGCTGCCGACCAGGAGCGGCAGAAGATGGCGGCCGAGGAGTCCAAGCGCATCGCCTCTCAGCTCGAGAGCGCACGTGATGCCTACGAGGACGCCGAGTACTACCGCGCTGCGCGCCTGTACGACGAGTTCGTCCAGAAGTCCGACCCGAAGAAGCCCAGCGCCCTCCAGGCCAAGCTCGGCCTCGCGGACTCGCTCTTCGCGCTGAAGATGTACGGCAACGCCGCGGCCACCTACCACGAGGTGGTCGAGGCCGGCCCGGACAACGACGCCTTCGTGCCCGCCTTCGAGGGTCTGCGCCGCTGCGGCCAGAAGATCTCGTACAACCCGGTGACGCTCGAGAAGCTCACGAACTACTTCGTGGGCAACGCGCCGAAGCCCTTCCAGGACGGTTACAACTACTACCTGGGCAAGTTCTTCTTCGACTACAACCGCTACGACGAGGCCCGCAAGTACCTCGCCCAGGTGTCGAACGAGGGCGCGGACTTCTCCGATGCGCAGTACCTGCTCGGCCTGATGGTCGTGCTCGAGGCCGGGGAGCAGGACACGGACGAGCGGGCTCAGAAGCTCATCACCGCGTCGCCGCTCTTCCAGCAGGCCGTCACGGCCGCCGAGAGCAAGGACGAGGACCGCGTCGCGCACCTCTCCTACCTGGCGCTGGCCCGGATCGCCTACACCGTCGGCCTGTACGACGTCGCGATCTTCTACTACCGCAAGGTCCCGACGGACTCGACGAACTACGTCAACGCGCTCTACGAGATCGGCTGGTCGTACTTCCTCAAGGGTGACGTCCGCCGCGGCATGGGCATCTTCCACACGCTGGACGGTCCGGACTGGGAGAACTACTTCCTGCCCGACTCGCACCTGCTCGAGGCCACGGTGTTCATGAACACCTGCCACTTCGACTTCGCGCACGACGCCGTCAAGCGCATGGAGGAGAAGTACCTCGCGCTGAAGGCCCCGCTGCAGAAGTACCTGGCCGAGTACACCACGCCCGAGACCCTGTACCGCGCCTTCGTGCTCGGTCAGACCAACAAGGGCGTCGAGCTGCCTCGCCTGCTGCGCATGGCGACCCTGGCGGACGCCGAGTTCAGCGAGCTCTACGGCACGGTGCGCAACCGCCGCCGCGAGGTGAGTGAGCTGTCGACGCACAAGGACAACCTGGGCGCCGACCTCGCCAACCGCCTGCTGTCCTCCGTCGAGACTCAGCAGCGGGACGCGCAGATGGAGATGGGCATCAAGATCAGCGCCATCCTCCAGCGCCTCGACGCCGAGCTGACCGATCTCGAGGTCAAGCTGTCCGAGATCCGCATCGAGATCGACGAGGTCCAGGCGGACGAGCTGGAGAAGGCCATCAAGGACTCCTACCAGGAGACCTCGCAGGCCGCCGCGGCGGCGGCCTCCCAGCGCACGGCCTCGGTTTTCGTCGGCGACAAGTACCTCACCTGGCCCTTCGAAGGTGAGTACTGGGAAGACGAGATCAACGCCTACCGCAGCAATCTCACGGAAGTCTGCAAGGGAGCCCCCGAGCAATGAAGCCGTCCTGGCACCAGTGGATTCTCGGCGCGGCCGTCGCAACGACGGTCTGCACCCCGGCATACGCGCAGAAGAAGCCCGAGGGCGGCAAGGACGAGCTGTCCGCCGCCGCCCAAGGCGACCAGGCCGCCAAGAACGTCGTGCGCCCCGACCAGGGCAGCGCGGACGTCGCGAAGGTCGCCGAGGAAGGCGAGCGGGAGAAGTTCCGCGAGGACGTCGAGAAGAAGCTCTCCGAGACGCGCCAGCGGCAGATCAAGGAGATGCGGGCCATCCTCGCCCGTGATCCTCTGTACAAGAACAAGGCCGACCTGCTCTTCCGCATCGCCGAGAAAGAGTGGGAGGAAGCCAAGTACCGCTACTTCCTCACCCGGAAGGACTACGACAAGCAGTACGAGGCCTATCTCAACGGCACCCTCAAGAAGAAGCCCGACGAGCCGGCGGCCGACTACAGCAAGGCCATCGACGAGTACAAGGCGCTCCTGAAGGAGTTCCCGAACTACAGCCGCATCGACGAGGTCATGTTCTACCTCGGCCGCGGGCTGATCTCGGCGGACAAGAAGAAGGACGGCGCGAGCTACATGCTCCGCCTGACCAAGGACTACCCGAAGTCCAAGTACGTGACCGACGCCTACCTGGCCGTCGCCGAGTACTACTTCGACCAGGACCTCCTCTTCGCCGCGAAGACCAACTACCTGAAGGTCCTCGAGAACAAGGAGAGTTCACAGTACCCCTACGCGCTCTACAAGCTCGGGTACGTGCACTACAACCTCAAGGAGTACCCGGACGGCATCAAGGCCTTCCAGAACGTCGTCGAGCTCCAGAAGGGCAACGACAAGCGGAAGGTCTACTTCACGCAGCAGGCCTACTCGGCCCTGGTGCTGTGTTACGCCGAGCTGGACGACGGGTGGAAAGAGGCCCGCGACTACTACAAGAAGCAGGGCGGGCGTCCCCTCGAGATCGAGTACCTCGAGAAGATCGGCGGCATCTTCAGCAAGCAGGACAAGACGGACGACGAGATCGCCGTCTTCGAGTACCTGATCGGCGCCGACAAGCAGGCCAAGACCGTGCCGGCCTACGCCGAGCGCATCACGGCCGCCTACAAGAAGCTCGAGAACGTCGACGCCGACACCGCCGAGCTGACCAAGACCGACCCGATCATCAACCGGTTCCTCAGTGAGTTCGACCCGAAGTCGACCTGGTTCGTCACGAACAAGGGCGACGAAGAGGCGATCACGCGCGCCAACCAGTACCGCGAAGAGCAGCTCGACTGGCTGATCTCCTGGTACCACCAGCACGCGCAGAAGAACGAGGAGAAGCCGGGGCAGGCCGAGCGCGTGGCGCGGTTCTACCGCTCCGCCGCGGAGAACTACGAGCGCTACCTCGCGTGGTTCCCCGAGTCGAAGGACCTCTACGAGAAAGAGTTCTTCCTCGCGGAAATCTACTACTTCCAGACCAAGGAGTGGGACAAGGCCGCGGGTCACTACGCGTCGGTCGTGAAGCGCGATCCCAAGGGCAAGTACTCCGTCGAATCGGCCTACGCCGTCATCCTCGCCATGGAGGAGAAGATGTTCGACGCGGGCGTTGCCAAGCGCCCCGAAGTCAAGGCCCCGCCCAAGGGCAAGAAGGTCGACCCCAAGGACAAGGGGAAGATGGAGGTCGACGCGGGCGTCTCCTACGTCAAGAAGGATCCGAACGACAAGTTCGAGCCGATCCCGGAGACGCCGCTGCACCCCACGGAAGATGCCTTCGTGAAGGCCTGCGAGGGTTACGTCACGGAGTACCCGAAGGACAAGGAAGTGCCCTTCGTGTCGTTCCGCGCGGCCGAGATCTACATCAACAAGGGCCACTACTCCGAGGGCATCAAGCGCCTCGAGGTGATCATCGAGCACCACTCGGCGCACAAGTACGCCGGCCACGCCGTCGCGACGCTCTTCGACTCGAACTACCGGTTGAAGCGCTGGGACCAGATGGAGCGGTGGGGCCGCTACATGCTGGACAAGAAGAACTTCGAGGTCCTCTCCAAGGCCAAGCTCGAGGAGGTCATCGCGATCTCCATCAACGAGTACGCCACGGAGCTCTCGAAGAAGGGGGAGAACGAGAAGGCCCGCGAGCAGATGCTGCGGTTCATCAAGGAGTTCCCCACGCATCCGAAGGCCCCCATCGCGCTGTTCAACGCCGCCGCCATCAGCGAGAAGGCCGAGCGCACGCAGGAGGCCATCGACCTCTACGAGAGCCTGATCAAGCGCTACCCGAAGGAGCCGCAGGCGACGGAGGCCCACTTCGTCCTCGGCGCGCTCTATGAGAGCCAGACCGACTTCGACAAGGCGGCCGACTACTTCGAGAAGATGGCCGCCTTCCCGGACGTGCCGCAGATGGCCGACTCGCTCTACAACGCCGGCGCCATCCGCGTCGCGCTCGAGCAGAACGACCAGGCCATCGCGATCTTCCAGACCTACGTGAAGAAGTTCCCCGAGCGGGAGGACACGGCCGAGATCTTCATCAAGATCGCGGACCTCTACGAGAAGAAGAAGGACTGGAAGAAGGCCCTCGAGACCTACGACGCCTACATCAAGAAGTACCAGAAGACGCAGGCGCAGCGCCTGGTCGAGGCCTTCCTGCGCCGCGGTGTCGTGATTCAGAAACAGGGCGCCAAGACGGCCCGGCGCGACGCGATCGTCGAGTTCGAGAAGTCCCTGGCGGCCTACAAGAAGCTCCCCGAGGACATCAAGACGAAGCGTGAGATCGCCCGGGCGGCCGCCAAGTCCGCCTTCGCGCTCTCCGAGTACGACTACGGCGACTTCGAGGCCATCAAGGTCTCGTTCCCGGACAACGTGCTGCGCCGCACCCTGGTCCAGAAGGCCGAGCTGCTGACGAAGGTCGAGAAGTCGAACTTCGGCGTGCTCGACTACAAGGCCCACGACGTCAGCGCGGGCGCCCTCTACCGCCTCGGCGAGATGTACCACCTCTTCGCCAAGAGCCTGTTCGACCTGCCGGTGCCTCCGGAGTTGAACGAGGACGAGCAGGTGGTCTACCGCGCCATGCTCGACGACAAGGCCACGCCGCTCAACGAGAAGGCCATCGAGGCCATGGACAACGCCCTGAAGCTCGCCCACAAGAACCACGTCTACAACGAGTGGTCTCGCAAGTCGGCGGCGCTGCTGGTCAAGGTGTCCCCGGCCAAGTTCCCCGTGCTCGAGGACGCGGTGGTCAACACCGAGTGGCCCGTGATCGCGACGTTCACGACGACCTTCATCAAGTCGGCGGACGGCAAGATCGAGGACATCGAGAAGCTGGACAAGCCGGCCGCGCCCGCGGCGCCGGCCGATGCGGCGGCGACGCCCGCTGCCGGAGCCCCTGCGGCCCCGGCCTCGGCGGCGCCGGCGGCGGATGCGAAGAAGGAGCAGTCGAAATGAGCGGGCGCCGGTTCCGATTCAGCCATGTCCTGACCTCGGCCACGGCGGCCATCGCGCTGCTCGCGTGCGGCAGCTCCCCGCCGCCCAAGCCCGTCGAGACGGTTCAGGCCGCGCCGAAGGTCGAGAAGGTCGTCGGCGTGCCCGACGCCGCCGTCAAGGCATTCAACGCGGGCGTCACCGCCCTCGAGCAGACGCCCCCCGACTACGCCACGGCCAGCGGTCACTTCGAAGCGGCGACCGTGGCCTATCCGGCCTACGACGCCGCCTGGCTCAACCTGGCTTACTGCTACGGCAAGTCCGGCCGCCACGCCGACTCCGCCGGGGCGTACCGGAAGGTCATCGCCAAGGGCAACGTGCCCCGCGCGGTGCAGCTCGACTTCGGTCGGGCCCTGATGTTCAGCGGTGAGAACGACAACGCGATCACGGAGTTCGAGTCCGTGCTCCGGGCGAGCCCCGAAGACCTCGGCGCGCGCAACAACCTCGCCGCAGCATATCAGCGCAAGGGCGACTTCCAGACGGCCCTCAAGTACGTCAAGGAGGTCCTCGCCGTTCAGCCGAAGAACGTGCCGGCGATCATCAACCTCGGCCTGATCTACCTGAAGCAGAACAAGCTCCCGCTGGCCGTGCTGATGTTCAAGAAGGCGACGAGCTACGATGCGAAGAACGCCTTCGCCGAGAACAACCTCGGGCTGGCCTACTTCGCGCTCAACGACGTCCCCGGCGCCGTGGCGGAGTTCGAGAAGGCCATCGGCTTCGACCCGACGATGGACGAGGCGCGGCTCAACCTCGCCGCCATCTATCTGGACTACCTCGACTATGCCGCGGCCCTGCCGCAGTTCCAGGCCGTGCGAGCTCGGTTCCCCAAGCACTACCAGGCCATGGTGGGCGAGGCGGACGCGCTGTACGGCACCCAGCAGTTCGAGCCGGCGGCCAAGGTCTACGAGGAGAGCCTCGAGATCCGCGGCGACAACCCCGAGGTCCTGCTGCGCGTCGGCAAGATCTACGAGGAGCAGCTCAACCTGCCCAAGAAGGCGCTGGCCTTCTACGTCAAGTACCGCGACGTGGTGAAGCCCGGGCCGCACGACCCGATCAACGCCACGATCCAGTTCCTCGAGCAGGCGGACACGCTCAAGCCCCAGGAGAAGGCCCCGGAGGCGCCCGCGCCGGGCTCCGACGGTGCGCCCGCCCCCGGGTCCGACGCCGCTCCGGCCAGCGCCGCCGCGCCTGCGAGCGATGCCGCCCCGGCCAGCG
>CAINDO010000073.1 GCA_903847385.1 uncultured Myxococcales bacterium | reverse complement strand
GGCGCCGGGGCGGGCGCCGGTGCCTTGCTCACGCGCACGCCGGCGGGCACGGCCTCGGACGGGAGCGACGCGTCCACGATGACGCTGGGCGTCGGGGCGACCACGAGCGGGACGCTCTGGGGGGCCGGCGCGGGCGCAGCCACGGGGGCCGGCGCGGGTGCAGGTGCCGGTGCCGGCTCGGGCGCCGGTGCCGGCTCGGGCGCGGGTGCCGGCTCGGGCGCCTTGATCTCGATCCGGGGCGCCTGAATCAGGGTCGCGGTCAGGTCGCTCGGCGTTTCGGCCGGGGCCTCGGCCGGGGTCTCGAAGTCCATCGGCACCGGGGGCGCGCCGATGAGCGTCGGACCGACGCCCACCAGCTCGCTCGCGGCGATCACGGCGGCCTGCGCGCTCTCGGGGCTCGCAGCGGGGGAAGCCGGCGCCGGGGCCTGCATGCGGTGGCCGCACATTCCGCAGAAGTTGGAGCCCTTCGGAATCTCCGAATGACAAGTCGGGCAATTCATGGGACCGAGCTGTCCTCCCTCCGTGACCGTCGCCCGGGCGCAACCGGACCGGGCGGAAAGTAACACCCCTCGCGGGCGTTGGCTACAAGGCGGGCGCGGCCGCGTCGGCCAGCGCAGTCGTCACGTCGGCCAGCTCGATGTCCGGCAGGGCGCCCGGACCGAAGGCCGGCATCAGGGTGCCGGGGTGCGCCGGCCGGTCCCACGCCCGAATCGTCCGGATCAACGCCGGCCTCGCCCAGGCGCGCCCCCAAAGGGGTCCGGCCGGCCCGCCCTCGTGGCAGTGGCGGCAGGCGGCGTCGTACACCCCCGCCCCGCGGGCCGAGTCGCCCTCGGGCAGCTCCGGGGCTTCGGCCTCGGTGCGAGCCGGGCCGGGCGCGGTGGCGCCGGCGGTCGCGGCCGCAGGCAGGGCCTCGAGCGCGGCGACCAGGCCGCCGAGGGCCGCGCCCTCCAGGCTCGGTCGTGCCAGGTAACGCTCCACGCACCGGTTCACCGCGACGGGCAGCGTCTCCGCGGTGCCGGACCACAGTCCGGACCGACCCGAGATGCCGCCGAGCGCGGGGCCCGGTCGCCGGGCGGGCTCGCCCAGGGCGTGACAGTCGGCGCAGGCGTATCCCGTGGTGCCCAGGGACCGGTCGCGCAGCGCGCCGGGCGTCGCGGGCGCGGGCGTCGCCACGGCCGTCAGCGGCGTGGGCGCCTCGGCCGGGAGCTTGGGCGGCGCCCCGGCCCCACAGGCGCACAGCCCCGCGGCCAGCACCGCCCCACCCAACCCCGCCACCTGCGCGAATCTGTACATCGGCCGCGAAATCTATCGTATTCGACCGCCATGCGAACGCCCAAAGAGCTCCCGCATCTGACCTTGGTCGCCGGCCTCTGGGTCGGCGCGTTCTGGAACCGCGACGCCCTGCCCGAGGCCCTGCCGGTCCACTGGAACCTGGACCTGCTGCCCGACGCCACGGGCACCCGCGCGCAAGCCCTGCTCGTGCTGCCCGTCGTGGGGACGCTCCTGTGGGCCCTGATGCGCTTCGTCCCGGGCCTCCTGGGCGCGCGAGCCGAAATCGAGGCCGCGCAGCCCGCCTACGACCGCATGCGGCTGGTCGTGCTCGGCTTCGTGGCGGCGCTCTTCGGCCTGCTGCGGTTGCACTACGGCGAGGTCGTCCCGAGCCTCTCGCCCGGGTTTCCGATGCTGCTCGGCCTGCTCTTCGTCGGCATGGGCCTGATCATGCCCGGCCTGCCGCGCAACCGCTTCGCCGGCGTGCGCCTGCCCTGGACGCTGCGCGATCCCGAGGTCTGGGCCCGCACCCACCGCGTCGCCGGCGCGGGTTTCGTGACCAGCGGCGCGCTGCTCGGCGCGGCGGCGCTCTCGTCCCCGCGGCTGGCCCTGCCCCTGGGGCTCGGTGCGCTGCTGGTCACGCTCGTCGTCTCGACGATCTACGCGGCTCGCATCGCGCGGCGGTGACGGACCCTCTCAGGGCAGGAGCAGGTGCTCCGTGGCCTGGGCCCGCATGCAGTGGTCGGAGCTCATGCCCGCGGCGTACCCGCCGGCGTTGAGGAGCACCAGGTGGTCGCCCTCGACCATCTCGGGCAGCGCGGCGTTCTCGGCCCAGATGTCCAGGGCCTCGTTGATGTTGCCGGCGATGGTGTAGGTGCGCAGGTTCTCGGCCTGCCAGGCCGTCGCGGCGTTCGTCGACAGGCGCGCGGGCACGGGCTCGCAGGGCAGCTTGTAGAACACCGGCTCCATGGCCAGGTTGAAGCCGCCGTCCACCCCCAGGAACGTGGTGCTGCGCTTGCGCTCCACGGTGTTGACCTGGAGCACGAGCACGCCGGCGTCCTTCACGATGAAGTCGCCGGGCTCGACCCAGATCTGCACGCCGCGGCCGCCGAAGGCCTCGCGGATCACGCCGGCCCAGCGCTCGAGGTCCAGCGGCGTGTCCGTGGCCACGTGCGGCAGGCCGAGGCCGCCGCCCAGGTTCACGATGCGCGGGTTCTCCAGGCGGTCCAGGAACCACCGGCACGACTGCAGGACCTCGCGCCACGCGGGGAGCTGGGCATCCAGATAACCGCACCCCACGTGGAAGTGGATGCCCTCGACCTTCAGCCCGACCTCTTTGGCCAGGGCCAGGGCTTCGTCGTAGTGCTCGCGGTAGATGCCGAACTTGGAGGTGCGCTCGCCGCTGTAGCGCAACAGCTGGTTCTCGCCGTACCCCACGCCCAGCGCCGGGTTCACGCGCAGGCCGATGGTCCGCCCCGGGGACACGCGCGCCAGCCGCCGGATGGTGGACAGGCTGTCGCAGTTGATCCACGTGTCCGGGTTGCGGGCGAGCACCTGGAGGTCCGCCTCGGACACGGAGGTGGCCGTGTACGAGACATCCCCCGGCCGGAAGCCGCACCGCACCGCGTGCCGCAGCTCGTTGGGCGAGCAGGCGTCGATGCCGCAGAGGCCCGAGGCCTTCATGTACGTGAGCAGCGGGCCGTAGCGGTTGGCTTTCATTGCATATCGAATGCGCGTCTCGAGGCCGGTGGTGCCCAGCGCGGCCTGGAGCCGCCGCAGGTTGGCCAGCACGCGCTCGCCCGAGTAGAAGTACGCCGGGCCCCCGGCCTCACGCGCGGCCTGGGCCAGGTTGACCCCGCCCAGGTGCAGGTCCGTGCCCACGTAGTCGAGATCCGGTCGCGCCCACCAGCGGGGGCGCGTCTCCTGCGTCGTGTCGGCCATGGCTCAGCGTCCGTCGCTCTCGCCGTCGGGCATGCGCACGGGCTCCCGACGGCCGGTGATCCACTTGCGGCAGCTCGGCGCGCCGCAAAGGCAGGGGAACTGCTTGAAGAGGAAGTCCTCGGTGCTGGCGTAGTCCATGGTCAGCGCCTGCCCGGGCAGGATGTCCTTCATGGCCCACAGCTCGAAGCGCCCCATGTCCAGGAAGACGTTGGGGTCGCAGGAGTGCAGCAGGAACCCCGTGAAGTAGGGATCGTAGAGGTGCGCGTCCACCGAGATCTGCAGCGTGTGCTGCATCACGTGGTGGACGATCGTCCCGCTGATCCGGCACACGCGGTAGCCGCGCTGGAAGGGTCGGCGGGCATATACGCCGTAGCCCTTGCCCTGCTCCTGGCGGGCGACCACGAAGTCGTCCTCCGTCGGGTAGCCGTCCCCCACCATGAAGTGGGCGGGGTAGACCGAGGGGTCACGGCTGGCGATGTCGGGGCGGGCTGCGGTCACGGAGAAGTCGGCGTCGGGGTCATGCGGCGTGAACCGCACAGGGTGGTCTGGCATCGGAGGGAAGTCGGTCCTTCCATGGAGGAGCGGGTTGGCGGCGGATGACCACGGACGTGAACGCCGACTATCTTTGTGTCGATGCCCGGCAGATTCAAGGGTCGATTGCGCCCCCGGCGAGAAAGCGGGCGCGCGCGACGCGCACGAGGCACGGGAAGTCGCACAGACGATTCCCCTGCCCGGCCCCGAAGGGCATCATCCGCGCCGTGAGCATCGCCGTCCTCGCCGAGAAGCCCGCCGTCGGGCGTGACCTCGCCCGCGTCCTGGGTGCGACTCGGCGCGAGCGCGGCGCGCTCGTGGGCAACGGCTACGTGGTCACCTGGGCCATCGGCCACCTGGTCCGCCTGGCCGAGCCCCACGAGATCCGGCCCGAGTGGAAACGCTGGAGCCGCGCGCAGCTCCCCATGCTGCCCCGGGACTGGCCGCTGGTCGTCGCGGACGAAACGCGCGACCAGTTCGAGGTCGTGCGCCGCGTGCTCAACGACCCCGGCGTGAAGGAGATCGTCTGCGCGACGGACGCCGGGCGCGAGGGCGAGCACATCTTCCGCCTGATCCAGGAGGCCACGGGCTGTCGCAAACCCGTGCGGCGCCTGTGGATCTCGTCGCTGACGGACGCGGCCATCAAGGCCGGGTTCCAGCAACTGCGGGACGCCCGGACGCTGGACCCCCTGGCCCGCGCCGCCAAGGGCCGGGCGCGCGCCGACTGGCTCGTGGGCATGAACCTGTCGCGGGCCTACACGCTCGGCCGCGAGGACCTGCTCTCCGTGGGGCGCGTGCAGACGCCCACGCTGGCGATGATCGTCCAGCGCGAGCTGGAGATCCGGGACTTCGTGCCCGAGACGTATTACGAGGTGGCGGCGACCTTCGCGCCGGTGCCGAGCCCCGAGACGCCCTACACCGGCACGTGGTTCCAGTGGGACGCCGCCGAGCGCAACAAGCGGCGGACGCGCCTGCCGGGGGACGGCGAAGAGGCGGCCCGCATCGTCGACCGCGTGCGGCACGGCCGCGCGACGATCGCCTCCAAGGAGAGCGAGACGCGGCGCATGCCGTCGCCGCTGCTCTACGACCTCGCCGAACTCCAGCGGCACGCCAACCGACTGTTCGGCTTCACGGCGCAGCACACGTTGCAGGTGGCCCAGGCGCTCTACGAGCAGCACAAGCTGTTGAGCTACCCGCGCACGGACAGCCGCCACCTGAGCCAGGCCGTGTCCGCCTCGCTGCCGGACGTGGTGAACGCCATCCGGGCCGGCTACGCACCCCACGTGCCGCCGGACGCCGGCCTGCGCCCGCTGGGGCGGCGGTTCGTGGACGACAGCAAGGTCGGCGACCACCACGCCATCATCCCGACCTCGACGCCGCCCCGGCTCGAGGCGCTCTCCCACGACGAGCGGCGCTTGTACGATCTGGTGTGCCGGCGGCTCCTGCAGGCCTGGCACGACGACTTCGTGTGGTCGGCGACCACCGTGATCACCGAGGTCCGGTCGGCGGGCGACTGCGTGGACCTGTTCCACTCGGCGGGCAACGTGATCGAGCAGGTGGGCTGGAAGTGCCTGGACCTGGGCGTGGAGAAGAAGCCGCCCCGGAAGCCGGCCAAGAAGGCGCCAAAAGATGCCGAGAGCAAACCCGACGCCCCGGACGGCGACGACGACGCCGACGCGGACGACGCCAGCGCCCCCGCCCTGCCCGCGGGCCTGGCACCGGGGCAGCCCCAGCACGTGGTGGACGTGCGTTCGAAGGAGAAGAAGACGCGCCCGCCGCCGCGCCTGAACGACGCCACGCTGCTCACGGCGATGGAGACCGCCGGCAAGACGCTGGACGAGAAGGCGCTCTCCGATGCCATGAAAGAGTGCGGCCTGGGCACGCCGGCCACCCGCTCGGGCATCATCGAGACGCTGATCTCGCGCGAGTACGTCGCCCGGCGCGGCAAGGCGCTGGAGGCCACGGAGCGCGGCATCCTGCTGGTCCGCACGGTGGATCCCGAGGTCAAGAGCCCGGCCATGACCGGTCAGTGGGAGGCCCGGCTGCAGGCGATCGAACGCGGCGAGGCGGATCTGGGTGCCTTCATGGACGGCATTGAGGCATATGTCCGCCGCGTGATCGACCGACTGCCCGCCCCCGGTGTCCCCGCGCCCGTACCGGCGCCCGCGCCTTCGCAGGCCGCGCTGCGAGGCGACGTGCCCACGCCGCCGCCCAGCGGTCAGGCCCCCGTCGCGACGGCCCACGTGCGCGCGCCCACGCCCCCGGACCAGCTCGCCGGGCTGCTGAAGCGGGGCTTCGGCTTCGACGCCTTCCGGCCGAACCAGGAGGCCGTGTGTCGCGCGGCCACCGAGGGCCGCGACGTGCTGCTCGTGATGCCCACGGGGGCCGGCAAGAGCCTGTGTTACCAGCTCCCGGGGCTCGCCCGCGGGGGCACGACGCTGGTCATCAGCCCGCTCATCGCCCTCATGGAGGACCAGGTCGCCAAGCTGTGCGAGCGGGGCTTCCGGGCCGAGCGCATCCACTCGGGGCGCGACCGGATGGCCTCGCGCCAGGCCTGCCGCGACTACCTGGACGGCAACCTGGACTTCCTGTTCATCGCGCCGGAGCGCCTGGGCGTGCCCGGCTTCCCCGAGATGCTGGCGCGGCGCACGCCGGCCCTGGTGGCCGTGGACGAGGCCCATTGCATCAGCCAGTGGGGGCACGATTTCCGACCGGATTACCGCCTGCTGGGGCAACGCCTGCCCCTGCTGCGGCCCGCGCCCGTGGTGGCCGTGACCGCCACCGCCACGCCCCGCGTGCAGCACGACATCGCCGTGCAGTTGGGCCTGCGGGCGGATGGGCAGACCTCGATCCACGGCTTCCGGCGCACCAACCTGGCCATCGAGGTCCTGGAGCTGCCGCCGAGCGAGCGCATCGAGGCCGCCGCGCGCCTGCTGGCGTCCGCGGACCGCCGGCCGGCGATCCTCTACGCCCCGACGCGCAAGAAGGCCGAGGAGACCGCGCAGGCGCTCGGCAAACACTTCCCCATCGCCGCCTACCACGCGGGGATGTCGCCGGCGGAGCGTGAGCGCGTCCAGGCGGCGTTCCTGGGCGGCGACCTGGACGTCGTCGTCGCCACCATCGCCTTCGGCATGGGCATCGACAAGGCCGACATCCGGACGGTCATCCACCTGGCCCTGCCGGCGAGCGTCGAGGGCTACTACCAGGAGATCGGGCGCGCCGGGCGCGACGGCAAGCCCTCGCGGGCGCTGCTGCTGCACTCCTGGGCCGACCGCAAGACGCACGAGTTCTTCTTCGAGCGCGACTATCCCGAGGCGGACGTGCTGCAGAAGGTCTTCCACGCCCTGCGCCGCGGCCCGACGACGCGCGAGGCCCTGCAGGCCACGATGCGCATGGACGAGGACGCCTTCGACACGGCGCTGGAGAAGCTGTGGATGCACGGCGGCTGCCAGATCTCGCCGGACGAGGCCGTGACGCTCGGGCGGGACGACTGGCGCATCGACTACGAGGCGACGCGCGGACAGAAGCAGGCCCAGGTCGACCTGATGGGGCGCTTCGCCGCGGGCCACGGCTGCCGCATGCTGCACCTGGTGCGGCACTTCGGCGACCGAACGGACTCGGGGCGACCCTGCGGACTGTGCGACGCCTGCGCGCCGGCCGAGTGCGTGGCCGTGACGCGGCGCGCGCCGGACGTGCGCGAGACCGCCGTGCTGGCCGCGATCGTCGTCGCCCTCGGCGAGTCGGACCGGCAGGCCACGGGCCGGCTGTGTCGCGAGGTCCTGGGCGAGTCCCCCGAGGACCGGCGCCGCTTCGACGCGCTGATCGGCGGCCTGGTGCGCGGGGGCTACGCGCTCCTCTCGGACGACAACTTCGAGAAGGACGGGCGCAACATCTCGTTCCAGCGCGTGTCGCTGACCTCCGAGGGCCGGCGCATGAGCCGGACCGACCTCGAGGGCATCACGCTCACCGCCGCCGAGGCGCCGAGCGGCGGCCGCGAGCGCGGCGAGCGGGCCCGCGCCCGCCCCAAGTCCGCCCCGGCGCTCTCCGGGGTCGCCAAGCGCCCGAAGATCGCCGACGGCGAGGCCCCGCCGCGCATCGTCGAGGCGCTCAAGGCCTGGCGGCTCGACGAGGCCCGCCACCGGCGCGTGCCGGCCTTCCGCATTCTCACGGACCGCGTGCTGCTGGCCATCGCCGCCGAGCAGCCGGGCAGCGTGGACGCCCTGCGCCGGATCTCCGGCGTCGGCCCCAAGCTCGTCGAGAGTCATGGACCCACCCTCGTGGCGCTGTGTTCGGGCCGCGGGGAGTGATCCGGGGCAATTTTCCTCCCTGATCCGGTCGGCCCTGGAGCGGTAGGATGCGGCGTCACTTCGAAGTGGAAGGCTCCCGCATGAAAACACGTCTCCTGGTCGGTCTCACGGCGCTCACCGCCACTCTGTTTTCGGTCGCCGGCTGCGAATCGAGCGACGACCCGGCCGCGGACGCCGGCTCCGGTGGCACCGGCGGCCAGGTCACGGGCGGGCAGGTCACCGGCGGCCAGGTCACGGGCGGCCAGGTCACGGGCGGCCAGGTCACCGGCGGCGCCGGCGGCGAGCCCACGGGCGGGCAGGTCACCGGCGGCCAGGTCACCGGCGGCGCCGGCGGCGAGCCCACGGGCGGGCAGGTCACCGGCGGCCAGGTCACCGGCGGC
>CAINDO010000072.1 GCA_903847385.1 uncultured Myxococcales bacterium | reverse complement strand
CGCCGTGCGGCGGTCGAGCCCGCCCGCGGCGGGGGGCGCCGAGCGCACGAGCAGCCCGGCGTCGGCCAGCGAGTCGAGGGCGTCCCACACGAGGCGGGTGGTCGCGGCGGGCTCCACGGCGCGCGCGGCGGCCAGCAGGCCCTGCACGTCCGTGCGGCCGTCGGCGGCGGACCACACGGCCGCCACCACGGCGGGGACCTCGCAGACCGCGCCCTGCGCGGTGCGGAACACGGAGACCTCGCCGGAACGCTCGACCTGCACACCTACGGTGATCGCCTGGGGCTGCATACGCATTGCTCCTGAATTGTCTTGGGGGAAACCTCAGATTACGAACATCGCCCCACGCGACGCAACGATGATTCGGGCGATTTCCGCCGGCCTCACTTCGCCGGCGTCACGGGCCGGTAGGTCAGCCCCAGCTCGGCGAAGATGAAGCTGTCCACGTCGACCGTCTCCTCGATCTTCTCGCCGAGGGCCGTGCCGATGCCGTGGCCGCTGCTGGCGCTGGTGCGCAACAGGGTCAGCGAGGCGGGGCTCGCCGCCTGCATACGTGCGGTCATCTTGCGCGACTCGGCGGGGTCGACGCGGGGGTCGTTGGCGCCGGTCAGGAACAGCACGTCCGGGTACTTCGTCCCGTCGACGACGTGGTGGTAGGGCGAGTAGGCGTGGAGCGCCTTGAACTGCGCGAGGTCCTTCACGGTGCCGAACTCGGGCACGTTGAACTCGCCGTTGGCCGAGAGCTCGCTGCGAAGCATGTCGTACATGCCCACGAAGGACACCGCGGCGCGGCAGATCGTCGGGTTCTGAGTGAAGGTCGCGCCCATCAACAGACCGCCGTTGCTGCCGCCGATGATCACGGTGCGCTCGGGTTTCGTGTACCCCCGCTCGGTCATGTGTCGGACGGCCGCGGCGAAGTCGTCGAAGACGTTCTGCTTGTGCGTCAGCCGCCCCTGGTCGTGCCAGGCGTCGCCGTACTCCGCGCCGCCGCGGATGTTGGCCTCGGCCAGCACGAACCCCTGCTCCACGAGCACGCGGTCCGGCGCGGAGAAACCCGGCGTCATGCTGATGGCGTAGCCGCCGTAGCCGGTGATCAGCACGGGGTGCGTGCCGTCGAGCGCGATGCCCTTGCGGCGCACGATGTTCACCGGGATTTTCGTGCCGTCCTTGCTGGTGGCGAACTCGCGCACGACCTCGCTGTCGTCGAAGTCCACGGGGGGCTTCACCGCCAGCGCCGTGGGCTCGACCTTGCCCGACTTGGGATCGTAGAGCGACCAGGCCGGCGGCGTGATGTACGAGGTCGTCTCGAAGAGCACGCGGTCGCCGTCGGCCGGTGTCACGTGCCCCGTGGCCGCGACGGGGGGCTGCGGGGGCGTGGGCAGGGCCTTGCCGCCGTGTTCGAACACGCGCAGTTCGCTCGGCCCGCCGAGCTGGAAGGTCAGGTACAGGCGCGTGGGCGTGGCGACCATCACGTTCTGGTCCCAGAAATCGGAGACGATGGTCTCCTTACCCTGGGCCACGAGCTCCTTGGCCTTGGACAGGTCCACGGCCTTGCCCGGCGTGATCGTCAGGTGCTGGACTTTGCCCAGGGGCGCGTCTTTCCGGGAGATCACGAACAGACCGTTCTTCGGCCCGAGCGCAGCCTGCACGATGCGGTCCGGGAAGTCGGCGACGGCCTGCCACGCGCCCTTCGGCGAGCGCACGTACACGGCGAACTCGCCGCCGTCGCCCTTCTGCACGGTGGCCAGCACGCGGCCGTCCTTCGTGTCGCTGGCGAGCTGGATCTCGGCGATGCGCGGGAAGTCTTTGCCGATCTCGTAGGTGTCATTCTCCGTCGGCGTGCCGAGCATGTGTGAATACACCTGGAGATAGAAGGCCATGTCGGCCTCGGGCCGCTCCGTGCCGCGCGGATACCGGGTGTAGTAGAACCGCTTGCCGTCGGGCGCCCAGGCCAGCGAACCGCCCGCCGTGCCGCCGTTCACCCGGGGCACGGTCTCGTTCAGGTCCTTGCCCGTCGACGCGTCGAACACATGCACGTCGCCGGACTCGCTGCCCCCGGAAGACATCGACACGGCGATCTTCGTCCCATCGGGCGAGGGCACGAACCAGTCGATGGCGGTCGTGCCCTTCGCGTCCAGCGCGCCGGGGTCGAGCACCACGCGCTCCGTCGTCGGGTCGGGCAGGTGCGTCTTGCGGGCGGCGTCCATCACGACCAGGAACGGCTGCTGCTTCGGCGGCTCGCTCTTGAGCGCGAAGACCTTGCCGCCGGCCACGGACAGCGCCCGGTAGCGGATCGTCTTCGCGGACATGATGGCCGTGACCCGCTCGCGGATGGCGTCCCGGCCGGGCAGCGCGTCCAGCTTCGCCCGGGCGAACTGGTTCTGCGCCTCGCTCCACGCCTTGACCTTGGCGTCGTTCCAGTCCTCGAGCCACCGGTAGTCGTCCACCACGGAGACGCCGTGGTAGACGTCCGTGACGGGGCCCTTGGCCGTGGCCGGGGGTGCCGCGGGCGCTGCGGGCGCGCCGGCGTGGGCGGTGGCGGCGAGGGCCGCGGTCAACGCGAGGGCGAGGGCCGGGACGAACATGGGGCTTCGAGCGTGCATGGCTTCTCCAGAACCGGGGGCGCGGGGGCGCGGGGCGGCGCATCGTAGTCCAGCCCCCCCCCGCCGCGCACGGAGATTGCCCCCGCCGCCCGCAGGGGCCACACTGCCGCCATGTTCGGGATCATCGGAACGTCGGGTCAGGATCTCTCGCGGCTTCGCCAGATCGCGGGCATCCTGGCGCGCCACGGGTACGCCCACCTGGCCGAGAACCTGCGCACCGGCCGCGACCGCGCGGACAATGCGGCGGTGGACGAGGCCCGCGCGGTGCTCGGCGCGCCGGTCCGCCTCCGCATGCTCCTGCAGGAGCTCGGGCCCACGTTCGTGAAGCTCGGGCAGGTGCTCTCCAGCCGCCCGGACCTGGTGCCCACGGAGTTCCAGGTCGAGCTCGCCCAGTTGCAGGACAACGTCGGCGCCCTGCCCGTCGAGGCCATCCGAGAACAGCTCGCCGCCGCCTGGCGCTGCGACCCGGTCACGCACCTGGCCTTCTTCGACGAGCGCCCCCTGGCCACGGCCAGCATCGCCCAGGTCCACCGCGCCCGCCTGCACGACGGCCGCGAGGTCGTGGTCAAGGTCCAGCGCCCCGGCCTCGAGCCCACGATCCGCGCCGATCTCGACCTGCTCTACCTGCTCGCGCGCCTGCTCGAGGCGACCATCGAAGAGGCCGGCCTGTACCAGCCCTACGAGGTCATCGCCGCCTTCGAGCGTGCCATCCTCGAGGAGCTCGACTTCACCATCGAGGCCCGCAACGGCCGCGCCTTCGCCGCCCACTTCGCCCAGAACGAGCGCCTGGTGGTGCCGGAGATCGTCACCGAGCTGAGCGGCCGCGTCGTGCTCGTGATGGAGTTCATCCAGGGCACCAAGATCACGAACGTCGACCGCAGCGTCATCGACGTCGAAGAGGTCCTGCACGTCGTCCTGGACGCGGCGTTCCAGATGGCCTTCGTGGACGGTCTGTTCCACGGCGACCCCCACCCGGGCAACATCCTGGTCACGCCCGAGGGCAAGGTCTGTCTGTTGGACTATGGCCTGGTGGGCCGCCTGACCTCGAACATGCAACAGACCATCATCCAGCTCTCCCTGGCCATCGCCACGCGGGACGCCGAAGCCGTGACGCGGCTGGTGTATCGCATCGGCCAGCCCGAGGAGCGCATGTCGCTGGCCAGCTTCCGCGACAAGGTCTCGGACATGATGGCCCGGTATCTGTTGCGGAGTCTCGACGAGGTCGACGCCGCCAGCCTGCTCAACGAGCTGCTCGACCTGGCGCTGCGATACAAGATCCGCGTGCCCGCCGACTACGCCCTGCTGGCCAAGTCCGCCGTGACCATCGAGGGCATCATCCGCCAGCTCGCGCCCAAGCTGGACATCGCCCGCACCATTCTGCCTTACGCCCAGCGCCTGATGGCCGATCGCTACTCGCCCGAGGCCGTCGGGCGGCTTGCGCTGCGCAGCGCCGTGACCCTGCTGGACTCGGCGCAGCAGATGCCGCTCATCGCCCACCAGATCGTCACGGACCTGGAGTCCGGGCGGCTCACGGTCCGCGTGAGCAACCCCGAGCTCGACCGGATGAGCCGCTCGCTGAACGATCTGGGCACCAAGGTCTTCCTGGGCATGGTCACGATGGCGCTGATTCTCGGCACCTTCTTCGTGCTCGCGCGCTACCCGTGGGAGTGGCACGGGGTGAACATCTGGGCGGTGATTGGCGGCGGCATCGCGCTGTGGATCGTGCTCATGGTGGTGAGCTGGCACTTCCTCTACACGCGCCTGAAGAAGATCAGCGCGCGGGCCGTGTTCCGCATGTTCGGCGGCGGCGCTCGCCGCAGACCCGGCGACCACGGTAGAATGTCGGGACCATGACCTTTCAACGCGGATTCCCGACGGCCCACTGCGCCCACTGCGACGCCGACCAGCTCGTCTGGCGCGACGCCGAGACGAATGCGCCCCGCTGCCTGGCCTGCGACGCGGAGCTCAGCGAGGCCGCCGTCGAGCGCGGCGCCGCGGGCGACATCGTGGACCGCAACGAGTATGTGTTCCTCGACGTGACCGAGAGCGCCGAGGCCTGCGGCTGTGACACCTGCCCGGCCCAGGGCAAGTGTCATCACACCCACGAAAACGAGGCCACCCCATGAAGCGCGCCCTGCTGTGCCTGACGATCTTCACCGGCGGCGTCGTCGGTGTCGTGTCCCCCGCCCTCTCCCAGACGCCCGCGGCCCTCACGCCGGACGAGGCGCTGAAGCTGCGGTGGCAGCGCCTGCTGCGCGAGGCGGACGAGGCCATCGCCGACGCCCAGCACAAGCTGGACGCGGCCAAGCAGGCCGTCGAGGTCACCGCGCGCCAGGCCGTGCTGATGACCACCGGGCCGAACATCGCCGCGCGCGCCGCGGCCCTCGAGGCGCAGAAGAAGGCCGAGACGGACTTCGCCGCCGCGCAGAAGGCCAAGACGGACCTGCTCGAGAAGGCCCGCGTCGAGGGCGTGCCGCCGGGTTACCTGCGGTAGGCCGCGGAGCGGGCGCCCATGTCCACGCCCCCCGACCACGACCCGGCGGCGCTCGCGCCCGAGCGCGTGCTGATGCTGCTCGCGGCGGGGCGCAGGCCGAGCCTGCACGTGGTCGCGCGTGATGTCTGGGCCTCGTTCTCCGGCACGGACGAGGTCGTGGCGCTCTCGATCACGCGGCACGCCGCGGGCTGGCGGGTGACCGGCGAGGTCCTGCCCGACCAGTTCGGCGTCCGCGCCGAGCGTTTCGAGGCGGCGCTGGATGACGCCGAGGCCGGCGCGTTGTTGCGCCGCGTCCTCGACAGCGACCGCCCCAGCCTGCGCTGGGGGCTGTGATCAGCGGCCGAGCGCGCGGGCGACGGCCTTGGCGACGGCCGAATGGCCTTCGGGCAGCCAGTGCATGTTCTCGGGCTGGTAGGGGCACGCGGGCAGCGTCCTCAGCACCGGCCACAGGTCCAGCGCCTCGAAGCCGGCCTCGGCGATGACCGGCAGGGCGAGCCGCTGCGGCCGCTCGATGTCATACTTGGGGTCCTTCAGGTCCACGGCCGGCGGAAAGTACGCCAGCGCTGCGGGGGAACACACCTGCGGCCCGGAGGGGATGACCGGCACGAGCACCCGCACGCCCGCCGCCCGGGCGGCCTCGGCGACCTCGGCGTAGCGGGCGCGCACCGCCGCCTGGTCAGCCGCGTCTTCGCCCGGCGTGTGCACGAGCAGCTTGTCGAAGTGCCCCAGGCCGAAGCCGAACACGCGCTCGGCCCCGCGCGACGCCGTCCAGCGGTCCTGAATGCGCAGCTCCACGAAGCGCTTCAGTTGCGCCAGCTTCAGCACGGACAACGGCCCCTCGGGCAGCGGCCGGCCGAAGCCGATCTCTTCGCGAAACGTGTCATGGGACGTCCGCGCGTCGGCGAAGTCGTTGACGAAGAAGGTCATCACGAGGACATCCGGCCGGAACCGCGGCAGGAACGCGCGGGCGAGCGCGGCGTACTGCGTCGGCCCGTAGCCCGTGACGGCGAAGTTCTGCACCTCGGCCGCACCGCCTGCACGGAGGCGCGCTTCGAGCAGACGCGGCCAGGCCTGCGGCGTGTCCACGCCCTCGGCGCTCGTGAAGGCGTCGCCGAAGGTCATCACGCGCAGGGTGCCCGGCGTGCGCGCCTCGACGGGCGTCGGCGCGGGGAAGCCGAGGGCGTTGGCCTGCACCGTGTAGTCGTAGCTCTGCCAGCGCAGGCGGGTCTCCCGGTCGGGGATGAGCCTCCAACCGAAGGTGTCATCGGGCTGGAGCGACGCGCGCTCACCCCAGCCATCGACCTCTTGCGGGGCGAACCGACGCACCGCCAGCTCACCGCCGAACAGACCCGCGACACACAGCACACCGGCCGCGACGACACCGACCTCCAGTCGCCGAGAGCCCGGGCGCCGGCCCAGCGCCTCGACCCGCGCCGTGAGCCAGCGCAGACCCAGACCCGCCGCGAGCGTGGCCACGAATCCGGCGGCTGCGCGGCCGAGGATCATCACCGGCGTGGCGTTGAAACCGATCGGCATGAGCTTGAGCAGCACGGGGTGGTGTACCAGGAAGAGCGGATACGAGTTGCGACCGAGCCAGGCGAGCGGGTCGCGGCGTCCCGTGGTCCCGGCGCCCGCCCCGCGGGGCGTGACCAGCGCGTACAGGAACGGGAACAGACCCACGACCATGAGCAGCGGCGCCACGGTCATGCCAACGAGCGTCGCCGACGCGAGGAACCCGGCGACGTACAGCGCCAGCGCGGCGAGGCGAAGGCCCGGCCGGCGCAGGCGGTCGTCCAGGCCGGTCGAGTCCGCATGCCAGGCGTGCGCGAGACACATGCCGGCCACGAACTCCGGCAGGCGCGAGATGCCGATGCCGCCGCGCGACCACAGGTCGAGCCAGGCGTCCGTGGAGAGCAGCGCCGCCCCGCGCACGAGCAGGGGCAGCGCCACGCCGATCAGCACGAGCGCCCCGGGACCGCGCGCCCGCAGCACGCGCCACAGCGGTGGGAACAACAGATACAGCTGCAGCGCCAGGCCGACGTACCACCACGCCGGCGAGAAGTAATACAGACTGCTCGGCGTGACGCGCAGGCCGAACAGGCTCGCCCAGCTCTGCCAGGCGAACACGGACAGACCGAAGCCGGTCAAAAGGAACGTGGCGAAGAACGGCAGGTGCGCCAGCCAGTAGGCCGGGAAGATGCGCAAGATTCGCGCGCGCAGGAACGCCCCGTAGGGCAGGCGCGCCGGCGCGTCCCGCTGCAGGAGGCCCCACGTGAGGCCGAAGCCGCTCAGCAGGATGAACAGGGCCACGCCCTGGTCGCCCAACCAGCCGAACCAGCGCAGGACGTTGAGCAGCGGGTCCCAGGCCCCCTGCCCGCTCAGCGGCGCGAGCTGCGAGAACCGCTCGGCGAGCGGCGCCCAGCCGGCGCTCGGGTTGGCGATGTGCGGCCCCCCCCAGGTCTGCTCGGCCGCGTGGTTGGCGAAGATCCACAGCAGACCGAAGCCCTTGAGGCGGTCGACCCAGCGATGCGTGACGTTGGCGGACATGGGCGCGAGGGTAACACGGGGGCGGCGCGGCGGGTGGGCGCGGGTGGGGTCAGGGGGGTGGGGCGTCGGGCGCGGCGGGCACGGCCTCATGTGGGAAGTTGAAACTGAACTCGAACCCGGCTCCGCCCGAGGGTTCCTGGCGATCCGGTCCGGCAAACAGGTACCCGCTCGCGCCGCCGTCGAGGTACCCGAGTTCGTCCCCCCTCGCCCATCCGCCGTAGGGCGGCGTGGCGATGGGGAGCAGGTCCGTCCCGCGGACGTCCATCACGCCGGCGAGCCACTCGCCCATGGTGCCCGTCGCCGACAGCACCACGGTCGAATCTCGCCCGAAGCTGCCCTGTTCGGGGCGGTCGCGCGTGAGACCGACTTGCGTGAGGTGACCGACGAGGTGCAGGCCCAATTCGCCGTCGCACTCGAAGTCGATGGTGCCCGCCTCTGGTGCGATGTCGAGCCGGGTCGGATACTCGGCCTGCGGCTCATCGGGGAGCATGCACGAGATCCCCCCGATGAACGAGTTTCGTCGCGGTGGCAGCTCAGGGCCACGCCAGGTTTCATCCACGCTGAGCACGACACTCACACACGGCGGAACGCAGGCGACGACAGCGCACAGCGCGTTGCTCGGACACTCGCTCCACCCGTCGTCCCCAATGCCCGGCGGCGCGCACGCCCCCGCCAAAACCAGGACCGCCGCGAGCCTGAGCTGATCAATGGCACGCATGACGCAGACTCCATCAAGAAAAGACGGCAGCATCTTACATTCCAGAGCCCGGACGCCGCAATCGAATCGCCGACCGCGCCAGCAAAGGCGCGAAACGACTCAGATCACACAACGTTTCGTACGTACGCGGCATCGCTTCGCGAACTCCCGGTAGCGCTCGGTGATCTGCTCCGGCGTGGCGTCCGCCGGGACCTTGGTCGGGTCCCAGGCGTCCCAGGGGTTGGGGAACGGCATCGGCTCGCCCCGCGCCTGCGCAAGGGCGTTGGCCGCGCGCTCCGCGATCGCGCGCGCCTCTTTCTCTCGCCATTCGGGGGTATCGAACATGAGGGAAGCATATCGCGGCGGCCGCGGGCCCGCAAAGGCGGGCGACCGCGCCGACGTCGCCGTTTACAGCGGCGGCGGTGTCGCCGATAGTCCCGCGCCATGAAGGACCACCCCACCGCGGACGCCCCGACTCTCCTGGAGACCCTGCGCGCCGGCCTGGAGCAGGCCCTCGCCGCGCCCGTCACCGTGCACCGGCTGCGCCCCATCGGTGGGGGCGGGCTCCACGAGACCTTCGCCGCCGACACGAGCGCCGGTGTGTTCTTCGTGAAGACGCGGCCCGGCGCCGCCGCCGATGTGTTCGAGCGGGAGCGCGAGGGCCTCGAAGCCCTGGCCGCGGCCGAATGCGGCCTGCGGATCCCGCGGGTCGTCTGCGTCGGGCGGGCGCCGGCGATGCTCGTGCTGGAGTATCTGGAGTCGGCGCCGCAGGTGGCGGACTTCGACGAACGACTCGGCCGCGGCCTGGCCGCCCTGCACCGCGCGACCGCGCCGCAGTATGGCTTCGCGCACGACAACCACTGCGGCGAGACCCCCCAGCCGAATGGCTGGCTGGACGACTGGATCACGTTCCATCGCGAGCGGCGCCTGCGGTTTCAGGTGTCACTGCTCGCCGAGAAGGGTCTGATCGACGCGGACGCCCGGGCGCTGTTCGAGCGTCTGTTCGAGCGGCTGCCCGAGCGCCTCGCGGGCGCGGACGAGCCCCCGGCGCT